>NZ_JBHXNW010000030.1:61478-67683 GCF_042717365.1 Streptomyces sp. NPDC058534 | reverse complement strand
CCGGGTGCGCGGGGATTGAGCCGGGCGCGGGGGCGGGCCTGTGCGCGGGTGTCGCCCTGCCGGGCGGGCGGCTGTGGTGGGTCTTGCCGGGTGGCTTGCGGGGCGGGCTTCGCGCTGTAGGGCACCAAGCGCAGCGCCCTGCTGCACCCCGACGGCTGGCACGACATGCACCTGCATGCCCGGGTGCGCGGGGATTGAGCCGGGCGCGGGGGCGGGCCTGTGCGCGGGTGTCGCCCTGCCGGGCGGGCGGCTGTGGTGGGTCTTGCCGGGTGGCATGCGCCTGCGCGCCCGCGTCCGCGGCGACTGAGCCGGCGCGGGCGGGCTACGCCGCAGGGGCGCCCTCCTGTTCGGCCTCGATGCGGGCGTTCCACTCCCGCTTCGAGGCCTGCCAGCCGTCCTCGTTGTGGCCGAGCCGCCAGTAGCCGGAGATCGACAGGTCCTCGCGGGAGAACTCCCGCTCCACCCGCAGATACCGGCGCAGTTCCTTCACGCAGGCCGCCTCGCCGTGCACGAACGCGTGCGGGCGGCCCTCGGGGAACTCCAGCCCGCGCACCGCCTCGACGAGGGCCTGGCCCACCGGACGGGCGCCGCGGTGCAGCCAGACGACCTCCACGTCGGAGTCGATCTTCTGCTCCTCCTCGGGCCCGTCGACCTCCACGAAGGCGAAGGCGCGGGCGCCGTCGGGCAGCGCCTCCAGGGACCGGGCGATCGCCGGCAGCGCGCTCTCGTCGCCGGCCAGCAGATGCCAGTCGGCCGTCGTGTCGGGGGCGTAGGCGCCGCCGGGGCCCATGAAGTGGACCGTTTCGCCCGGCCGGACGCGCTTGGCCCAGGGGCCGGCCAGCCCCTCGTCGCCGTGGACGACGAAGTCCAGCGTCATCTGGAGGTGCTCGGCGTCCCAGTGGCGCACGGTGTAGGTGCGGGTCACCGGCCACTGGTCGCGGGGGAACTCTGCGCGGATCCGCTCGACGTCGAAGGGCTCGGGATAGGTCACGCCCTCGGCGGCGAACAGCAGTTTCACGTAGTGGTCGGTACAGGTGTCCGCGGAGATCGCGGCCAGCCCCTCGCCGCCGAGCACCACACGCTGCATGTGCGGGGTCAGCCGCTCGGTGCGGACGACCTGTGCGGTGTGCGGCTTGCGCGGCTTGCGTACCGGACGGTCTGCCATGAGGGCCTCCCTGCTGCCAACGTGCGGATCATTGGGTTAGGTTTACCTAAGTTAGCATCCCCTTCCCGCTTGTCGCGTCACGAGGGGGAGATCCATGACGATCCGCACGCAGAGTACGACTTCCCCTCCCCGGGAAACCGACGCGCCGCGCAGGCATTGACTGCCCGCGCCGCACGCTCAGGCGCTCAGCGTCGTCAGCAGCCGGTGCAGGGATCCGCCCAGGCCCCAGCGCGCCGCCAGGGCGTCCAGCGCGGCGGCGTCGCGCGGTCCGCGCGGCAGCGTGGTGGCGACGTCCGGCACCGGGACGTCGTCGGCGACCCGGACGACCTTCGGGGCGACGTCGAGATACGGCGCGGCCTCGGTGAGCCGCTTGCGCTGCGAGGGCGTGAGCTTCGCCTTCGGGTCGTCCACGGCGGCCCGGATGCCCGCCAGGTCCCCGAACTCGGCCAGCAGCTTGGCCGCCGTCTTCTCGCCGATGCCGGCCACACCGGGCAGCCCGTCGCTCGGGTCGCCGCGCAGCAGCGCCAGATCGACGTACCCGCGGCCGTCGACGCCGTACTTCTCGCGCAGCGCGGCCTCGTCGGTGAGGTTGAGGGTGCCGACGCCCTTGACCGGGTAGAGCACGCGCACGCCGCGGGCGTCGTCGACGAGCTGGTAGAGGTCCCGGTCGCCGGTGACGATGTCGACCGGGCCCGTCGCCCGCGCGGTGTACGTGCCGATGACGTCGTCCGCCTCGTATCCGGCCACGCCGACGCGGGCGATGCCGAGCGCGTCGAGGACGGCCTCGATGACCGGCACCTGCGGTGACAGCGTGTCGGGCACCTCCTCCTCGTCGGGGCCGGCGGGACGCTCCTCGGCGACGCGGTGCGCCTTGTAGGAGGGGATCAGCTCCACCCGCCAGTGCGGGCGCCAGTCGGCGTCCATGCAGGCGACCAGCTGGTCGGGCCGGTGGTCCTTCACCAGGCGGTCGATGAAGTCGAGCAGGCCGCGCACGGCGTTCACCGGCGTGCCGTCGGGGGCCCGCACCGAGTCCGGCACGCCGAAGTAGGCGCGGAAGTAGAGGGAGGCGGTGTCGAGAAGCATCAGTCGTCCGGTCACGCCTCGCATCATGCCGCAGAGCGTGTGGACGAATGGGGGAGGACGTGTGAACTGAGTCACTCATGTGTTTGGCGTATAAGCATCGGGGCAGGCGCGCAGCCGGGTCGAAGCTGGTTGATGCATTCAACTGTTAGCGAGGCTTCACACCCTGTCCCTGCCCCCGATGCAAGAGGTAAGCGTGTCAGCCAGACTAGAAGCCGAGAACCTGTACAAGGTCTTCGGCAGGAAACCGGACCAGGCAGTCGAACGACTGCGCCAGGGGGACGTACGGAAGGAACTGCACGCCGACGGCACCACGGCCGCCGTCATCGACGCGTCCTTCACCGTGGAACCCGGCGAGATCTTCGTCGTCATGGGACTGTCCGGATCCGGCAAGTCCACGCTGCTGCGCATGCTCAACGGTCTGCTGGAGCCGACCGCCGGGCACGTCCGCTTCGGCGGTCACGACCTCACCGAGATCAGCGAGCGGCAGCTGCGCGACGTCCGCTCCAAGCAGATCAGCATGGTCTTCCAGCACTTCGCGCTCTTCCCGCACCGCAGCGTCCGTGACAACGCTGCCTACGGTCTTGAAGTGCAGGGCGTGCCCCGCGCCGAGCGTGAACGCCGCGCCGACGAGGCGCTCGCCCTGTGCGGCCTGGCCGGCTGGGAGAAGTCCTGGCCCGACGAGCTGTCCGGCGGTATGCAGCAGCGCGTCGGCCTGGCCCGCGCGCTCGCCACGGACGCCGACCTGCTGCTGATGGACGAGTCCTTCAGCGCCCTGGACCCGCTGATCCGCCGTGACATGCAGGACCAGCTGCTCGAACTCCAGAAGACCCTGAAGAAGACCATCGTCTTCATCACGCACGACCTCAACGAGGCCATGCGCCTGGGCGACCGCATCGCCATGATGCGCGACGGCCGGATCGTCCAGATAGGCACCGCGCAGGACATCCTGATACGTCCCGCCAACGACTACGTCGCCTCCTTCACCCAGGACGTCGACCGCTCCCGGGTGCTGACCACCGGTGCCGTCATGGAGACCGACCTGCGCGGCGACGAGGCCGACTGCGACTGCGAGACGGCCACGCCCGAGACGTCGTTCACCGACCTGTGCGCGATCAGCGCCCGCACCCCGCACCCCGTCGCGGTCGTCGACGGCGACGGCGAGCTGGTCGGGGTCGTCCCCACCCGCCGCCTCGTCGGCTTCCTCGGGGACGAGCAGGCCGAGCCCGGCACCTGCGACAGCCCGCGCGACCAGGGCCCCGAGAAGGTGATGGCCCGTGCCTAGGATTCCGCTCGGCGACTGGGTCAACAGCACCGTCGACTGGCTGCTCGAACACGTCGCGTGGCTCTTCGACTTCCTGAAGACCGTCTTCACCGGCACCTACGACGGCATCAACGCCGTCCTCCAGGCGCCCGAACCACTGCTCCTCGTCGGCATCTTCGCGGTCATCGCCTTCTGGCTGCGCGGCACGCTCGCCGGTGTTCTCACCTTCCTGGGATTCGCGTTCATCGTCTCCATGGAGCTGTGGGAGAACGCGATGATCACCTTGGCGCTGGTGCTCGTCGCCACGATCATCGCCCTGGTCGTAGCGGTGCCCGTCGGCATCTGGGCGGCCCGCTCCGACCGCGTCAGCGGCGTGGTCCGGCCCGTGCTCGACTTCATGCAGACGCTGCCCGCGATGATCTACCTCATCCCGGCGATCCTGTTCTTCGGCACCGGCGCCTCCGCGGGCATCGTCGCCACCCTGATCTTCGCGCTCGCCCCGGGCGTGCGCATGACCGAGCTGGGCATCCGCCAGGTCGACAAGGAACTGGTCGAGGCCGCCGAGGCCTTCGGCACCACCCCCCGCAACACCCTGCTGCGCGTCCAGCTCCCGCTGGCCCTGCCGACGGTGATGGCGGGCGTCAACCAGGTCATCATGCTCGGCCTGTCCATGGCCGCGATCGCCGGCATGGTCGGCACCGGCGGCCTCGGCGGCGACGTCAACGAGGCCATCGGCCAGCTGAACGTCGGTCTCGGCTCCGAGTCCGGTGTGGCCATCGTGATCCTCGCGATCTACCTGGACCGCATGACCAGCGCGCTCGGCACCCAGGTGTCGCCGCTCGGCCGCCGCGCCGCCGCCAAGGCCCGCAGCATGGGCGGCCTGAAGATCTGGTCCTACCGCCCCCGCCCGCAGGTCGCCGTGATCGGTGTCGTGATCCTGGGCCTGGTGGCCGGCGGCATGGGCATGTTCGGCGGCTCCGGCGACACCGAGAACGTCGCGAACGGCAAGAACGTCGGCCAGGGCAAGAAGGTCACCCTCGGCTACGTCCCGTGGGACGAGGGCGTCGCCTCCACGTTCCTGTGGAAGGAGATCCTCGAACAGCGCGGCTACGAGGTCGAGGCCAAGCAGTTCGACGCCGGACCGCTCTACACCTCCCTGGCGCAGGGCAACATCGACATCGTCACCAACTCCTGGCTGCCGACCACCCACGCCCAGTACTGGAAGAAGTACGGCGACCGGCTCGACGACCTCGGCTCCTGGTACGACGAGACGTCGCTGGAGCTGACCGTCCCGGCGTACATGAAGGACATCAACACGCTGGCGGACCTCAAGGGCAAGGCCGACCAGTTCGGCGGCAAGATCACCGGCATCGAGTCCAGCGCCGGTGAGATGGCACTGCTGAAGGACAAGGTCACCAAGGAGTACGGCCTCGACAAGGAGTACAAGGTCGTCGACAGCTCCACCCCGGCGATGCTGGCCGAGCTGAAGCGGGCGATGAGCAAGAAGGAACCGATCGTCGTCACGCTCTGGTCCCCGCACTGGGCGTACAACGACTACGACCTGAAGAAGCTGAAGGACCCCAAGGGCGCCTGGGGCGCGGGCGACGGCGTGCACACGCTGTCCCGCAAGGGCTTCGCCGACGACGACCCCACGGCCGCACAGTGGATGAAGGACTTCACGCTGGACGAGAAGCAGCTCACCAGCCTGGAGGCCGAGATCAACAAGTCCGGCAAGGGCAAGCAGCAGGACGCCGTCCGCACCTGGCTGAAGAGCAACCCGGGGCTCGTCGACGAGCTCGCCCCGGTCGAGGGCGCCGCCGGCGCCACCCCGCCCGAGGCCGAGCGGGCCCTGGACGTGGCCTGGTTCCCCTGGGAGGAGGACGTCGCCGTCACCTACCTGTGGAAGAACGTCCTGGAGCGTCGCGGCTACAAGATGAACATGAAGCAGATGGACGTCGGCCCGGTCTACACCGGCCTCGCCTCCGGCGACCTCGACCTCAACTTCGACGCCTGGTTGCCCCACGCCCAGAAGAACTACTGGGAGAAGAACAAGGACAACCTCACCGACCTCGGCACCTGGTACGAGCCGACCTCCCTGGAGATCGCCGTCCCCTCGTACGTGAAGGACGTCAAGTCCCTCGCGGACCTCAAGGGCAAGGCCGACCTCTTCGACGGGAAGATCATCGGCATCGAGCCCGGCACCGGTCAGATGCAGCTGGTCAAGAACGACGTCATGCCGGCCTACGGCCTGGAGGACGAGTACGAGGTCGTCGACGGCTCCACGCCCGCGATGCTGGCCGAGCTGAAGCGCGCCCTCGCCAAGAAGGAGCCGGTCGCGGTCACCCTGTGGTCGCCGCACTGGGCCTACAGCGACTACGAGCTGACCAAGCTGAAGGACCCCAAGAAGGCCTTCGGTGAGGGCAACACGATCCGCACCATCTCCAGCAAGAAGTTCCCCGAGCAGTACCCGCAGCTCACCAAGTGGATCAAGGGCTTCCACATGACCGAGGACGAGCTCGGCACCCTGGAGGCCGAGATCAAGGACCGCGGGCAGGGCCACGAGGAGGAAGCCGTCGCGGCCTGGCTGAAGGAGCACCCGGACATGCTCGGCCGGATGACCCCGCAGTAGTACCGCACCACTGGCCACCCCGAGGGGTGGGCCCGGCAGCGCCTCCTGACAGCGCGCGGCCGGGCCC
>NZ_JBHXNW010000030.1:0-61468 GCF_042717365.1 Streptomyces sp. NPDC058534 | reverse complement strand
GGGGGGGGGGGGGGGGTGGGGGTGGCCGGGGTGGGTGGGCCACACACCGCCACCCCCCACACCGCCCCCCCCCCCTCGGGTCGTTTCGGCCGGGGACACGTTAAGGATTTGGACAACCACGGAGCGCCAACCCCCCACCTGAGCATCGCCCCGCCGGGGCGGGAGGGGCTGGCGGGAACACGCGGGGCCGTCCACGCCTTGAACCGGTAAGGCGTCCGGCACGTGGGACGGGGCGGTCCGTGCGTGGCGAGAACTGTGAGGTCCCGGCCACCGCACCGTGACGTCGATGTGACGGCCGCGTGAAACGGTTTGCCGAACATGCGTAGGGTGCAGAGAACTCATCAGGGGGACGGCGCCCCGAAACGGGCACGGCGGCGGTGGACGACGACGGGTGAAGGAGGGAGCCGGAGCGATGGGCGACCACAAAGATCAGCACCTCCGGGTGGGCGCGGCCGTGCGGCGCCGGCGCCGGACCCTCGACCTGACCCTCGCCGTGGTGTCCGAGCGCAGCGGCCTGTCCGTCCCCTTCCTCAGCCAGATCGAGAACGACCGGGCGCGGCCCAGCCGCAGCTCCCTGGAGAAGGTGGCCGACGCCCTGCGCACCACCGCCGTGGAACTGCTCGCCGCCGCCGACCCCGCGTGCACCGTCGACGTGGTCCGCGACGAGGACCCCGACCCCGCGCTGGCGCCCAAGGTGCGCTCGCTGGTGCGCGGACACCACCAGATGCACGCCTCCGAGTTCACCGGCGACCACGACGCGGGCCGCGAACTGCAGTACCGCAACGACCAGTTGATGTTCGTCGCCGAGGGCGCCGTGGAGATCGAGGCCGAGGGCCGCGCCTACCGGCTGGGGCGCGGCGACACGCTGTACCTGACGGGCGGCGTGCGGCACCGGTGGCGGGCCACGGTGCCCGACACCCGGCTGGTCGTGGTCGCCGTCGCCGAGCACATCGAGGCGGTCCGGGAGGGGCCCCGCCGGTGAGGGCGGTCTCCCTGGTGCCGTCCCTGACCGAGGCGGTGGCCCGTACGCTCCCCGGTGCCCTGGCCGGTGCCACCGACTGGTGCACCCACCCGGCCGGGCTCGACGTCGTACGCGTCGGCGGCACCAAGAACCCGAAGACCGACCGGATCCTCTCCCTCGCCCCCGACCTGGTGATCGCCAACGAGGAGGAGAACCGCGCCCCCGACCTGGACGCCCTGCGCGAGGCGGGCGTCGAGGTACTGGTGACCGAGGTGCGCACCGTGCCGCAGGCCTGGACCGAGCTGGACCGCGTGCTGTCCGCCTGCGGCGCGCCGTCGAGGCCCCGGTGGCTGGACGAGGCGGAGGCGGCCTGGTCGGCCCTGCCGTCCCCGTCCCCCGAGCAGCGCCGTACGGCCGTGGTGCCGATCTGGCGCAGGCCCTGGATGGTGCTGGGCCGCGACACCTTCGCCGGCGACGTGCTGACCCGCCTGGGCGTCGACCACGTGTACGCCTCCCACCCCGAGCGGTATCCCAAGATCCCCGTCGAGGAACTGCGGGCGGCCCGCCCGGACGTCGTGGTGCTGCCGGACGAGCCGTACCGATTCACCGCCGACGACGGCCCGGAGGCCTTCCCCGGCCTGCCCTGCGCCCTCGTCGACGGGCGGTACCTCACGTGGTACGGGCCGTCACTGGCCGAGGCGCCCCGGGCACTGGCCGCGGCCCTGCGAGCAGGGCACCGCTGAGCAGGCCGCGCGTCGTGTGCACGGCGGCGACCGCCCAGGCGGTGACCAGCACGGCGTACAGGACGACGGTGAGCGCGTCGTAGACGACGAGTCCGGTGTGCCGGGCCAGGGCCTCCGCGCCGGTGACACAGGTGCCCACCGGGAAGGTGAACGACCACCACGTCATCGAGAAGCCCATGCCCTCGCGCCGCGCCCGCACGACGTGCGCGGTGGCGAGACACAGCCACATCAGCGCGAAGCCCGTCACCGGCACGCCGTACAGCACGGCGAGCACCCCGAAGCCCTCGGCGTACGGCGCCGGAACCACCCCCGGCGCCACGTCCGCGAACTGGCCCACGGCGGTCGTCGACTGCCCGAGCGGGCCCAGTACCAGGAACAGCGACGGGGTGAGCGCGAGCGGCAGCGGGCCGCCGGTGAGCAGCCGGCCGAAGATCACCGGCAGGGTCACCAGGGTCGCGAGCAGGCTCACGCCGAACAGCGCGACGCAGGCGAGCAGCAGCGTCTCGCGGGGCTGTCCCGGCGGCAGGTGCGGGACCAGCCGTGGTCCGACGGCCGCGGACACCATGGGCGCGACGAGCGGCAGCAGCCACACCGGGCTGGCCTGCCCCGGCTCCACCCGATGCCGTACGGCCATCAGGTACGGCACGGCGACCGCCGCCGCGAGCCCGACGACCGTACCGGCGGTGAACAGCACGGCGTCCAGGGCGACCGCCGCCGAGGTGCCGATCCAGTCCCGGCCGACCGTCAGGGCGCCGCCGCCGACGGCCAGCAGGGCCATCGACAGGCAGCCGTAGAACGGGGCCGCGGCCGGGTCGAGGAGATGCGCGCGGGCCTGGTCCCGGTGGTGGTACCAGTGCAGGGACCGGGCCACGAGGAGCGCCGCGAGGAGGCCGAGGGACAGTGCCCAGAACGCGGTGCACACGGTGCGCAGCCCGGGTATGTGGCCCGGCAGCGCGGCTCCGGCGCTGCCGACGATGGCGGTGCCCATGACGCAGGCGTACCAGTTGGGCCCGAGGTGACGGACGGCCGGGACGCGCCGGGCGGGGGCGACGGCGGGGGAGTGGGGCTGGGCGACGGTGACCATGCGTCCACGATCATCGCGGCCGAAGCCGCTGACCAGGGACCATGTCTCTATGAGGGCATAAGCTGGGGTTATGAGCAGGAGCAGTGCGGAGGGTGAGCAGGCCGGTCAGGGCGGTCAGGGCGTGCCGAATTCCTTGGCGCACCGGGTCCCGGACCTCGGCGCGATGGAGCTGCTGCTGGCGGTGGCCCGGCTGGGCAGCCTCGGCGGCGCCGCGCGCGAGCTGGGCATCACGCAGCCGGCCGCCAGCAGCCGCGTCCGCTCGATGGAACGGCAGCTGGGGGTCGCGCTGGTGGACCGTTCGCCGCGCGGGTCCCGGCTCACCGACGCGGGCGTGCTGGTCACGGACTGGGCGCGGCGGATCGTCGAGGCCGCCGAGGCGTTCGACGCGGGCGCGCAGGCGTTGCGGGACCGGCGCGACTCGCGGCTGCGGGTGGCGGCGAGCATGACGATCGCCGAGTACCTGCTGCCGGGCTGGCTGGTCGCCCTGCGCACCCAGCTGCCCGACACGGCGGTCTCCCTGCTCGCCGGGAACTCGGCGACGGTGGCGGCGCGACTGCTGGCCGACGAGGCCGATCTCGGGTTCGTGGAGGGCGTGAGCGTCCCCGCGGGTCTCGACTCCGCGGTCATCGCCCACGACCGGCTGATCGTCGTGACCGCGCCGGGCCACCCGTGGGCCCGCCGCCGGCGTCCGCTCGAGGCGGCGGAACTGGCGGCGACCCCGCTGATCCTGCGGGAGAAGGGCTCGGGCACCCGGCAGGTCCTCGACGCGGCCCTGGGCGGCCTGGCCCGCCCCCTGATCGAGCTGTCGTCCACCACGGCCGTGAAGGCGGCGGCGGTGAGCGGCGCCGGCCCCTCCGTCCTCAGCGAACTCGCGGTGGGCGAGGAACTGACCACCCGCCGCCTGGTCAGCGTCCCCCTCGCGGACGTCACCCTGGCCCGCGACCTACGGGCGGTATGGCCCACGGGCCATCGTCCGACGGGGCCGGCACGACAACTGCTGTCGCTGACACGGGTGTAGGGGGCGCGTTGCGCCCTCGTTCCGGTGCGACCGGTGGTGGGGTGTACCGGGGTGCGGGCGCGGGCCTGTCCGGTGCCCGGGGCGCGCCGGGTGCTGGGGTGGCTCTGCCGCGGGTGGTGTGACGCGGCGCCGGTCCGTCCTGCTTCCGGGGCGTGCCCGGGCGCCGGGTGTGTCGTGGGCGCGCACCCGGTGCCGGGCCGGGTCAGGAGGGGCGGGTCGCCTCTACCAAGGCGCGCATCACCCGTGCGTCCTCGCCCATCTCCGGGTGCCACTGCACGCCCAGGACCCAGCCGGGGGCGGACGGGAGTTCCAGGGCCTCCACCGTGCCGTCCGCCGCGTGGGCCGACGGGGTCAGGCCGGTGCCGAGGCGGTCCACCGCCTGGTGGTGGTAGGTCGGGACGAAGGTCTCCTCGGGGACGACACCGGCGTACAGCGTGCCCGGCACCGGCTTGACCGGGTGACCGCCGAAGGCGCCCACCACCTCGGCGTGGCCCTCGATGTGCTGGACGAGGGTGCCGCCCAGGGCGACGTTGAGGAGCTGCATGCCGCGGCAGACGCCCAGCAGCGGGACGTGCGCGGCCAGGGCGGCCTTGATGAGGGCCAGCTCCCACGTGTCCCGGGCGCGCGCGGGCGGGCCGGTGCGCGGATCGGGCTTCGCACCGTAGCGGACCGGCTCCACGTCCGGGCCGCCCGCGATCACCAGCCCGTCGAGGCGGGCGACCGTCGCCGCGGCGTGCTCCGGCGTGTCCGGCGGCAGCATCACCGCCAGCCCGCCCGCCCGCTGCACCAGCCGCGGATACCCGGCGGGCAGCAGCGCCGCCTCCAGTTCCCACACGCCCCAGCGCGCCCCGGTCTCCAGGTACGTGCTGACGCCGATCAGCGGTCTGTTCGTCGCCATCCGAGCCCTCCGTCCTACGCCACCGCTATGGACCGTCCTCATACCTTTGCCCGCGCGGGACACGCCCGCGCGGGACACGCCCGCGCGGGACACGCCCGCGCGGGACACGCCCGCGCGACACACTCACGTCAGGAACCCCCTCAGCAGCGCCGCCGTCCCCGCGCAGTGCTCCCGCGTGATCTCCCGCGCCCCGTCCGCGTCCCCGTCGAGCACGGCCTCCACCAGCGCCGTGTGCTGGTGCTGGGAGTGCTCCAGGTTGCGCACCAGCAGCGGGATGCAGTCCAGCAGGTCGTTCAGGGTGGCCCGGACGGCCGCGTACTGCGCCGCGAGGGCCGGCGAGCCGCACAGCTCCGCGAGGGTGAGGTGCAGCCTCGTGTCCAGCCGCCGGTACTCAGCCAACGGCGCGTCCCGGGTCGCGGCCAGCGCCTCACGCAACCGCGCCGCCTGCGCGTCCGTCAGCCCGTGCGCCGCGCACAGCCCGGCCGCGCCCACCTCCAGCACCTCACGGAAGCGCAGCACGTCCTCGATGTCGACCCCGGCGACCCGGCGCCGCAGTTCGTCCTCGCCGCCCGCGTCCGAGCGCGGCAGCACGAACGTTCCGCCGTACCGCCCGCGCCGCGCCCGGACCAGCCCCTGGTCCTGGAGCACCCGCAGCACCTCGCGCAGGGTCACCCGGCTGATCCCCAGCCGCTCCGCCAGCTCCCGCTCGGCCGGCAGCCGCTCACCCCCCGACACCAGGCCCAGCCTGACCACCTGGAGGATCTGCTCCAGCGCCTCCTCGAAGCCGTTGCCGGCCCGCACCGGCCGCAGCACCGGCGCGAGCCGGTCCGTCACGCTTCCCCCGGATTCCTCCGGCATGCGGCCGCGCCCCCTTCCCAACCAATGGTTCCCGGCAATACCTTATGGCTCCCGGCCAAAGGAGGCTCTCCCCGTGCCAGACCGCACACCCCCGCTCGGGGTCGAGGCACTGCACGCCCTCGTCGCCGCCGGTGACATCGACACCGTCGTCCTGGCCTTCCCCGACATGCAGGGCCGCCTCCAGGGCAAGCGGTTCGCCGCCCGCTTCTTCCTCGACGAGGTCCTGGCACACGGCACCGAGGGCTGCAACTACCTCCTCGCCGTCGACGCCGACATGAACACCGTGGACGGCTACGCGATGTCCTCCTGGGACCGCGGCTACGGCGACTTCGCCATGCACGCCGACCTGGCCACCCTGCGCCGCCTGCCGTGGAACGAGGGCACCGCGATGGTCGTCGCCGACCTCGCCTGGGAGGACGGCTCCCCGGTGCTCGCCGCGCCCCGCCAGATCCTGCGCCGCCAGCTCGAACGCCTCGCCGGCCACGGCCTGACCGCGCGGGCCGGCACCGAGCTGGAGTTCATCGTCTTCCGGGACACCTACGAACAGGCCTGGGACGCGAACTACCGCGGCCTGACCCCGGCCAACCAGTACAACATCGACTACTCGGTGCTCGGCACCGGCCGCATCGAACCCCTGCTGCGCCGCATCCGCAACGAGATGGCGGGCGCCGGCCTCACCGTCGAGTCCGCCAAGGGCGAGTGCAACCCCGGCCAGCACGAGATCGCCTTCCGCTACGACGAGGCCCTGGTCACCTGCGACCAGCACGCGGTCTACAAGACGGGCGCCAAGGAGATCGCAGCCCAGGAGGGCATGTCCCTCACCTTCATGGCCAAGTACAACGAGCGCGAGGGCAACTCCTGCCACATCCACCTCTCCCTCGCCGACGAGGACGGCGCCGGCGTCATGGCCGGCGACCAGGAGGGCGGCATGTCCGAGGTCATGCGGCACTTCCTCGCCGGACAGCTCGTGGCGCTGCGCGAGTTCTCCCTCCTCTACGCCCCCCACATCAACTCCTACAAGCGCTTCCAGCCCGGCTCCTTCGCGCCGACCGCGGTCGCCTGGGGACACGACAACCGCACCTGCGCCCTGCGCGTCGTCGGCCACGGCCGCTCCCTGCGCTTCGAGAACCGGCTGCCCGGCGGCGACGTCAACCCGTACCTGGCGGTGGCGGGCATGGTGGCGGCCGGACTGCACGGCGTCGAACAGCGGCTGGAACTGCCCGAACCCTGTGCGGGCAACGCCTACACCGCCGACTTCGCCCACGTCCCCACCACCCTGCGCGAGGCCGCCGAGCTGTGGGAGAACAGCACGCTCGCCAAGGCCGCCTTCGGGGACGAGGTCGTCGCCCACTACCGCAACATGGCGCGCGTCGAGGTCGACGCCTACGACGCCGCCGTCACGGACTGGGAACTGCGCCGCTCCTTCGAACGCATGTGAGGCACCCGTTGTCCGACCTGTCTGATCCGTCCGACCTTTCCGCCGAACTGCCCGACGTGCTACGGGTGCTGAACCCCGCCACCGAAGAGGTCGTCGCCACCGTCCCCGCCGCCTCCGCGGCCGACGTCGACGCCGCCGTCGTACGGGCCGCGCGGGCGCAGACCGCCTGGGCCGCCCTCGCCCCCGGCGAACGGGCCCGGCTGCTCCGCCGCTTCGCCACCGCCGTCGACGAGCACCTGGAGGAACTGGCCCGGCTGGAGGTCCGCGAGGCCGGGCACACCATCGGCAACGCCCGCTGGGAGGCCGGTAACGTCCGCGACCTGCTCGACTACGCCGCCGGGGGAGTGGAGCGGCTCACCGGACGGCAGATCCCGGTCGCGGGCGGCCTGGACGTGACGATCCTCGAACCCCTCGGCGTCGTCGGCGTCATCGCCCCCTGGAACTTCCCGATGCCGATCGCCGCCTGGGGCACCGCACCGGCGCTCGCGGCGGGCAACGCGGTCCTCCTCAAGCCCGCCGAGACGACCCCGCTGACCGCGCTGCGGCTCGCCGAACTCGCCCTGGACGCGGGACTGCCCGAGGGGCTGTTCCAGGTGCTGCCCGGACACGGGTCCGTCACGGGCGACGCGCTCGTGGCGCACCCCGGCGTGGCGAAGATCGTCTTCACCGGGTCCACGACCGTGGGCCGGCGGGTGGCCGCCAAGGGCGCCGCGCTCCTCAAGCCCGTCACCCTCGAACTCGGCGGCAAGAGCCCCAACATCGTCTTCGCCGACGCCGACGTGGAGGCCGCCGCGGCCGCCACGCCCATGTCCTTCCTCGACAACTCCGGCCAGGACTGCTGCGCCCGCACCCGCATCCTCGTCCAGCGCCCGGTGTACGACCGCTTCCTCGCCCTCCTGGCCCCGGCGATCGACTCCGTCCGGGTCGGCGACCCGGCCGACGAGAGCACCGACATGGGCCCCCTGATCTCCCGCGCCCAACTGGACCGCGTCCGCTCCTACGTCCCCGACGGCGCCGAGGGCATCCGCGGCAAGGCCCCCGAGGGCGGCCCCGGATTCTGGTTCCCGCCGAGCGTCCTCACCGGCGTCGACGCGCACGCGCGCGTGGCCGTCGAGGAGGTCTTCGGGCCCGTCGCCGTCGTGCTGCCCTTCGAGGACGAGGCCGACGCGATCCGCCTGGCCAACGCCACCGACTACGGCCTGTCCGGCTCAGTGTGGACGCGGGACGTCGGCCGCGCCCTGCGCGTCTCGGGCGCCGTCCGCGCCGGGAACCTGTCCGTCAACTCCCATGCCGGCGTGCGCTACTGGACCCCGTTCGGCGGGTTCAAACAGTCCGGGCTCGGCCGCGAACTGGGCCCGGACGCGCTGACCGCCTTCACCGAGACCAAGAACGTCTTCATCAGCACCGCCTCGTCGAGCACGGAGGGCCCCGCACAGTGAGCGAAGATATCGTCTGCCGCAGGCTTGTCGACCGTACCGCCGTCGTCACCGGAGCCGGCAGCGGCATCGGCCTCGCGACCGCCCGTCGGCTGGCGTCCGAGGGCGCGCACGTCGTCTGCGGCGACGTCGACGAGACCCGGGGCAAGGCGGCGGCCGAGGAGGTCGGCGGGACCTTCGTCAGGGTGGACGTCACCGACCCGGAACAGGTCGAGACACTGTTCAGTACCGCGTACGACACCTACGGCAGCGTCGACGTCGCCTTCAACAACGCCGGCATCTCGCCGCCCGACGACGACTCCATCCTGGAGACCGGCCTGGAGGCGTGGAAGCGCGTCCAGGAGGTCAACCTCACCTCCGTCTACCTGTGCTGCAAGGCCGCCATCCCCTACATGCGGCGCCAGGGCCGGGGCTCCATCATCAACACCGCGTCCTTCGTGGCCCGGATGGGCGCGGCCACCTCCCAGATCTCGTACACCGCGTCCAAGGGCGGCGTCCTCGCCATGTCCCGGGAACTGGGCGTGCAGTTCGCCCGGGAGGGCATCCGCGTCAACGCGCTCTGCCCGGGCCCGGTCAACACCCCGCTCCTCCAGGAGCTGTTCGCCAAGGACCCGGAGCGGGCCGCACGCCGCCTGGTACACATTCCGGTCGGGCGGTTCGCCGAGGCCGAGGAGATCGCCGCCGCCGTCGCGTTCCTGGCCAGCGACGACTCCTCCTTCGTCAACGCCACCGACTTCCTGGTGGACGGCGGGATTTCCGGGGCGTACGTCACACCGCTGTAGATCACCGCGCGCTCCGTCCTACAGTGCCGGAATGAGCATGACGCCGCCGCCCGGCTGGTACCGCGACCCGTCGGCCACCCACCAGGAACGCTGGTGGGACGGCACGGCCTGGACCGAGCACCGGCGCGCGCCGGGGGCCACCGGGTACGGCGCACCGGGGACCACCGGATACGGCACACCCGCGACCACCGGGTACGGCGCGGCCGCGGCCCAGCACCCGGTGCCCCAGGCGCAGCCCGGCCGGCCGTCGACCGTGCCGCTGTTCTCGGGCGGTGGGCAGGGGCAGCCGGGCGGCACAGGACGCGGGAAGGCCGTGGCCCTCACCGTCGCCGCGGCCGTGCTGGTCGCCGCGATCGTCACCGGTGTCTTCGTCCTGGGCGAGGACGACGGAGGCGGCCCCGAGACGCAGGCCCCGCCCGTCACCGCGACCGCCACCGACCCCGCGCCGGTGACCGAGGAGCCGTCGCCCAGCGCCTCCGAACCCTCCGCCGACGACCCCGCCGTGGTCGAGGACCAGCTCAACGGCGTCACCTTCCCGTTACCGGACGGCTGGGTCCTGCCCGAGCACGTCGCCGAGGACGACGTCATGATGACCACGGACGGCACCTACGACTGCCCGGCGGACGGCGGCGTGTGCCGGCACGGCCTCGTCGTCTCCCGCACCGTCACGTCGAACGCCGAGTCCTCCCCGAAGACCCTCGCCCAGCAGGACATCGAGGACGCCGCCGACGACGCGTACGACCGCGACCTGGTCGGCAACAAGCCGTTCGGCGGCATCGAGTCGCACGAGGAGGTGGCGTCCGGGCAGGTCGCGGTCGCCGGGCGCGCGGGGTACTACGTGCGCTGGCGGGTGGAGACGGCCAAGGGCCCCGGCGGCTACGTGCAGTCGCTGGTGTTCCCCTCCACCGTCGGCACCGAGTCCCCGATCCTCGTCCGCTACGTCTTCGACGCGGGCGAGGACGGGCCGCCGCTCGCCGACATGGACAGGATCACCAAGGGCATCCGGCCCATCGGCGACGCGGACACGGGCGGCGGCGTGGGCAGCGGCATCGGACCGACGGACTGACGGGCGGACTGACGGGGCCTAGAGGAAGGTGTGCCCCTCGCCCCGGTACGTCGGGACCGTCGCCGTCACCGCGTCCCCCTCCACCAGGTGCAGCGCGTCGAACCGCTCGCACAGCTCACCGGCCTTGGCGTGCCGGAACCACACCTTGTCGCCGATCAGCAGGTCGTCGGCGGGCGAGCCGAGCAGCGGCGTCTGCACCTCGCCGGGGCCCTCCTGGGGGTCGTAGCCCAGCCCCTCGGGCAGGTACGGCACCGGCAGCCGGTCGGCGCCGGCCGCGCCGGAGGCCGGATAGCCGCCGCCCAGCACGGTCACGACCCCGACGCCGGGACGCCGTACGACGGGCTGCGCGAACAGCGCCGCCGGACGCCCGGTGAACGAGGTGTAGTTGTCGAACAGCCGCGGTACGTACAGGCCGGAGCCGGCGGCGATCTCCGTGACCGCGTCCTCGGCGGCCGTGTGCTGCACGCTGCCCGTGCCGCCGCCGTTGACGAACTCCAGGCCCGGCACCACGGCGCGGACGGCCCGCACCACCGCGGCGCGGCGCTCGGCGAGTTCCCGGCGGGCGGCGGCCTGCATCAGCCGCACCGCGCGCGACCGCAGCGGCCGCCCGGCCACCGTGTCCCCGACCCCGGCGACATGGCCCTCGTACGCCATGACACCGACGACCTCGAACCCCTTGCGGCGGGCCACCGCCCGGGCCAGATCGGCGACCTCGGCGGGGGAGTGCAGCGGGGAACGGCGGGCGCCGACCCGCACCCGGCCGCCGAGCAGCCGCAGCGAGGTGTCCAACTCCAGGCAGACCCGCACGACTTCGCGGCCGCCGTCGCGGGCCGCGTCGATGAGGTTCAGCTGCGCCGCGTCGTCGACCATCACGGTCACCGCGGAGGCGAGCTTCGGGTCGGCGGTCAGTTCGGCGTACCCGGCGCGGTCCGCGGACGGGTAGGCGAGCAACACGTCCTCGAAACCGGAGCGGGCCAGCCACAGGGACTCGGCCAGCGTGTACGACATGAGGCCGGCGAAACCGTCCCTGGCCAGGGCGCGTTCCAGCAGGGCACGACAGCGTACGGACTTGCTGGCCACCCGGACCGGCTTGCCGCCGGCCCGGCGGACCAGGTCGTCCGCGTTGGCGTCGAAGGCCTCCAGATCCACGATGGCCACGGGGGCGTCCAGATGGGCGGTGGCCCGGTCGTAACGGGCCCGGTCGGCGGCGCGCGCAGTCATGACCGCAGCCTGCCAGACAGGATTACCGCAGGGTAGGGGGACGTTCCGGGCCAATGCCACGGGCGTGCGGACTGGTTCCCCGCCGGGCGGGGTCACGCCGTAGAGTGACGCGCACGCACGGCGGAACGACCCCGGGCGGCCGGGCCCCCGGGCTCGCGCCGGGATGGCGGTCCGCCCGTGCGGGTATGCGTGCCCGGGACGGATCGGTCCGACACCGGGCCGGGGCAGGAGACATCACCGGCCCGCGTCGGAGAACGGCCCGGGCCCGAGAAACGGGGGGTGCATGAGCACGGAAGCGCGCCGCGCCTCCCATCCGCCCCGCCCCACCGCCCCACCGGGCGACCACCCACCACCGCCCCAGCAGGGCCCCGACGCCGCCCCTGGCCGACAGGACACGGCACGGCACCCGGCAACGCCACCCGACGCCCCCCGACCCCCCGGCGCTCCGTCGCATCCGCGGTCGACCACCGCGTCCGGCTCGGGCACTCCGCCGCGCCCCGTAACGGACCTTCCTCCGGCCGACGCCCCCCGACACCCCGGCGCACCTACCCGCCCCGCCGCGCCGCCGCGCCCTGCGTCGCCCCCGCGGGGGTCCGACGCGGTCGCGGGCGGTGCGGGGGCTTCGGCGGCCACCGCGTCCGGGTCCGGCACCGCCGATCTCAAGGGCGCGGCGGCCCGTCCGCAGATCCCGCCCCGCCCGGCCCAGACGCCCGCGTCGTACGACACCGACGCGGCCGGAGCCGGTGGGCTTCCGTCGGCCACGTCGGATACCGCGCCCGGGCGGCGCCCGCAGACCCCGCCCGGGGACATCGGCGCCGAGTCGGCCCTCCGGGGGAGCGGCGAGACCCCGGGCCGGCGGACCTCGTCGGCCGAACAGACATCCCCGGACATCGACGGTTCCGGGCGCACCCAGCCCCCGTACCCCCGTCTCCGCCTCGACGACCGCTCACGCGGCACACGGGACGTACCCCCGCCGCGCGCTTCCGCCCGGTTCCCGGATGCTCCGCCGTCGGTCGGGCGTGAGGCCGAGCCGGGTGCTTCGGCGCGGTTCCCGGATGCTCCGCCGTCGGTCGGGCGTGAGGCCGAGCCGCGGGCGTCCGCGCGGTTCCCGGATGCTCCGCCCTCTGTCGGGCGTGACGCCGGGCCGCGAGGCTCTGCCCGGGTCCCCGAGGACGCCGCGCCGCAGGCTTCCGCCCGGTTTCCCGACGCCCCGCCCACCGTCGGCAGCGATGCCCCGACTCGGGGCGCCGCGCGCCCGGAGACGCCGGTCAGGCGTGCGGCGGCGCCCGCCGCGCGCCCGGACACGCCCGCCGCGCGCCCAGGGGTGCCCGCCGCGCGCCCCGCAGGCACTGTGCCGGGCGCGCCGCCGCGGAGCGCCCCGGCGCCCCAGGACCCGTCTCGCGGCCCGGTGGCGCCCACGGCGCAGGGTCCCGGTGTAGCCGAGGGCCTGCGGCCGGTCGGCGCACCCCGGCCGCCTGCCCAGCGTCCCGGCGTTCCCGAGGAGACCCCCTCCGAGACGACCCGGCGGCTGCGGCCCGTGCCGGCGGAGCCGGTGGGGGGCCACGACTCCGGTCCCGACCCCGCGTTGTCCTGGAGCGCCCCGGTGGTGCCCGGCGACGGGCGGCCCCGGGTGTCGTTCGGGCGGCCCGAGGGGTACGACGGGCTCGCCCGGCCCCGCCCGCTCGGCGGCCGGCTGCGGCCGCAGGCCCTCGCCGCCGCCGTCTGTCTCGTGCTCGGCGTGGGGCTCCTCACCGGCGCGGTCACCGGCAGCTGGCTCGCCGGGGACTCCGGGGACGGTGGCGCGCGCAGCGCGTTCGCCGAGGCCGGGGACCTGTGGCACAGCGTGCCGGTCGACCAGCTGTTCCCGCCCACCGTGCGGGGGCAGGGCGCCGGACCCGGCGGTGCCGACCGCACCTGGACGCGCGTCGCGGTCGCCCCGGACGGCGACTGCGCCGCCGCCTTCGACCGACTGCTCGCCAAGGTGCTCGACCCGGTCGGCTGCCGGCGCCTGCTGCGCGCCACGTACACCGACGCCACCCGGAGTCACGTCACCACCGTCGGCATGCTGTTCACCAAGGCCGACGCCGCCGCCATGACCTCACTGGCGAAACGGTTCGAGAAGGAGGGCCTGGGCGGCCGCGACGACCTCATGCCGCTGCCCTACGCCGCCAAGGACACCCCCGCCGCAGGGTTCGGCGCCCGGCAGCGGGCCGCCTGGACCGTCTCCGTCCTCACCGACGCCCCCGTCGTCGTCTACGCCGTCTCCGGCTGGGCCGACGCCCGCACCGTCGACGATCCCCAGCCCGCCGAGGAGGCCATGGAGTCCGGCGCCACGTCCGCCCCCGCCCAGGCCGGCCTCGGCCACGAGGCGAAGGGCCTCGCCGACCGCGTCGAACGCGCCCTGCGCAAGAACGTAGGCCCGGCCACGGAGCACCCGTCGTGAACGCACCCCAGGTGAACACCCGCCGCACCCGCCGGGCAGGCGGCGCCCTGAGCCTCCTCCTGGCCGGCGCCCTCGTCCTCGTCCCCGCGCCCGCCGCACACGCCGACGGCATCCGCGCCCAGCAGTGGGCATTGGACGCCCTGCACACCCAGGACGCCTGGCGCACCACCAAGGGCGCGGGCGTCACCGTCGCCGTCCTGGACACGGGCGTGGAGGCCGACCACCCCGACCTGGCCGGCAACGTCGGCACCGGCAAGGACCTGGTCGGCTTCGGCGCGGGCGAGGGCGACCGCGCCTGGGCCCGGCACGGCACCGCCATGGCCGGGATCATCGCCGGGCACGGACACGGCGCCGGCAACGCCGACGGCGTCATGGGCGTCGCCCCGGACGCCAGGATCATGCCCCTGCGCGTGATCCTGGAGTACGGCGACCCCTCCCGCGCCAAGGCCCGCAAGACCCGCGGCAACGCCCTCGCCGAGGGCATCCGCTGGGCCGCCGACAACGGCGCCGACATCATCAACCTCTCCCTCGGCGACGACTCCGCCTCCGCGCACCCCGAACCCGCCGAGGACGAGGCCATCCAGTACGCCCTGAAGAAGGGCGTGATCGTCGTCGCCTCGGCGGGCAACGGCGGCGAGAAGGGCGACCACGTCTCCTACCCGGCCGCCTATCCCGGTGTCATCGCCGCCACCGCCGTCGACCGCTACGGCACCCGCGCCTCCTTCTCCACCCGTCGCTGGTACGCCACGGTCAGCGCCCCCGGCGTCGACGTGATCATCGCCGACCCCGACCACCGGTACTACGAGGGCTGGGGCACCAGCGCCGCCTCGGCCTTCGTCTCCGGCGCCGCCGCCCTGGTGAAGGCGGCCCATCCGGACCTCGGCCCGGCCCAGGTCAAGGCCCTGCTGGAGGACACCGCCCGCAACGCCCCCGCCGAGGGGCGCGACGACTCCCGCGGCTTCGGCTTCGTCGACCCCGCCGCCGCCATCGAGGCGGCCGGACAGCTGAAGCCGGAGGGTCTGAACGCGGCGGCGTACGGCGACAAGTACTTCGGCTCCGGCCCCGACACCGACGGCTCCGACGACTCCACCTCGGCCTGGGCGGCCCCGCTGGCCGGCGGCGCGGGCGGCGTCCTCGTGGTCGCCGCCGTGGTCCTGTGGCGCGGCCGTCGCGAACGCTACGACGACTTCTGATCCCGCCCCGCCCCGCCACCCGCGTCGCCCGCCCGGCGGCTCCCCTCACCCTCCCCGGCGAAGACGGACACCGCCGCCCGGGCCGCCGCCTCGACCAGCGAGATCCCCTCCGCCAGGGTCGCGCTGCCCCGCGACACCACCGCCACCAGCCGGTCGTGACCGCCCGGGCTGACCCGCCCGATGCTGTTGACCACCCACAGTCCGGTGGTGCTGCGCGGCAGCCAGCCGTTCTTCAGCGCCCACGCGGAACGACGGGCACCGTCCGCACCGTCCGCCGCCGCCGACACACCCCACCGCTGACCGTCGGTGATCCGCCCCATCGAGCCCGTCACATACGCCCGTGAGGCCCCACTCAGCTCGGAACCGTCCGCCACGAACAACTGCCGCAGCAGCGCGACCTGATCAACGGCCGTCGTCCGCGTCAGCCCCCACAGCGTCCCCTCGCCGCCCTCGGTCCGCGTCAGCCCGAACCGCTCGTTCGCCGCGTCCAGCCCCCGCGCCCCGCCGATCGCCCGCCACAGCGCCGACGCCGAGTCGTTGTCACTGCTCTCGACCATCGCGACGGCATGCGTCCGCTCCGCGACGGTCAGCACCCGCCCCGCGTCCCGCGCCCGCAGCAGCAGCGCCGCCAGGATGTCGACCTTGACGATGCTCGCCGTCTCGAAGAGACCCGTGCCGTACGACGCGCTCACGCCGGAGGCCGGGTCGAGCACCGCCACGGACACCTCGGCGCCGTCCGTCACGGCCACCGACGCCATCGCCGCGGCCAGCCGCCCGCCACGCTCCACGACCGACTCGACCTTCTCCACCGTTGTCCACCGATGCCTCCTCGCCCTCGCGGGGGTCCGCAGTGAGCTGCTGACACCCTGAACTAGGGTCGGGGACCGTGGTGAACAAGAACATCCCCGACTCCGGCTACTCCGACGACGACGGATCCGCCGACCCCCGGCTCGACGCCGCGCTCGCCGCCTGGGCCGAGGACCGCACCGCCCTGGCACCGGTGCTGGAGGCGCTCAAGGGCGCCCGGCTGCTGGTGCCCGTCGTGGCCGTCCTCGGTGAGGTGGAGGAGGACAGTCAAGAGGGGCGCGAAGCTCTTTGGAAGGGCGGTGGTGGGCGACGGGAGGGCGGGCTGCGCCGCGAGAAGACCAGTGACATGGCGGTGCCCACGCTGAAGGCCGGCGGCCGCACCGCGCTGCCCGCCTTCACGTCCACCGCGTCGCTCGCCCGCTGGGACCCCGCGGCCCGCCCCGTCGCCGTACCCGTGCACCAGGCGCTGCAGGCCGCCGCGCACGAGAAGGCGGACACGGTCGTCCTCGATCTTGCCGGACCGGTGCCGTTCGAACTGACCGGAGCGGTGCTGCTGGCGCTGGCCGAGGGACGTACGACGACCGACCCGCTCGCCGACCCGGCCGTCGCCGACGCCGTACGAGCCGTCCTGGCCGCGGAGCCGGCCGTGCTCCGGGCGCACCTCGGGCGGGGCCGGGCCGACGGCACCCTGGCGCTGGTCCTGGATCCGGCGGAGGACGACCCGGCGAAGGCCGCCCGTGCCGTCGCCGAGCGGCTGGCCGCCGACGAGACACTGAGGGCCCGCCTGGTGCGCGGCCTCGACCTGGCACTGCTGCAGGCCGGGTCCACGCCGCCGGGCGAGCCCTTGTACGTGCGGGAACGGGGTCAGCGGTAGACGGGCCCCGTGTACTTCTCGCCCGGACCCTGGCCCGGCTCGTCCGGGACGAGCGAGGCCTCGCGGAAGGCCAGCTGGAGCGACTTCAGGCCGTCCCGCAGCGGCGCCGCGTGGAAGGAGCTGATCTCGGTCGCCGTCGCGTCCAGCAGACCGGCCAGCGCGTGCACCAGCTTGCGCGCCTCGTCCAGGTCCTTGTGCGCCTCGCCCTCCTCGGTCAGCCCCAGCTTCACGGCGGCGGCGCTCATCAGGTTGACGGCGACCGTCACGATCACCTCGACCGCGGGGACCTCCGCGATGTCGCGGGTCATGGCGTCGAAGTCGGGCGTCTCAGGCGGGGTGTCACTCATGCCGGACACGATAGGCGCAGCGGGCGATCCGGCCCCACTCGGTCTCGGTTAGCCCTTCCCCCGCCGAGCTGCTAACCTTGTGTAACGACCGGTCGGACACGCACGCCCCCAGGGCAGCGGATCCGGCCCACAAGTGGAGGCTCCGATCTCCCACCTGGCCGTCCTCCGGACGGCGGGTCACCGGTCAGGCGGTCCCCTCCCAGCGGCGGTGACCGGCCCGAAATCGCGCCCCGCGGTCAACGCGGCGGTGCTCCGGTAGTTCGAGGAGCCCCGCCTGTGATCGTCCGGGGCATTTTTCGTGCGCCGGCGCGGTTAGGTCTATCGAACACAGACGTTACGCGGCTGTTTGCCAGACCGTCGCGTGGTGCTACCGAGGAGGATCCATCAGCGCCGAGCCCCGCATCAACGACCGGATTCGCGTTCCCGAGGTGCGACTTGTCGGTCCCAGCGGCGAGCAGGTCGGGATTGTTCCGCTTGCCAAGGCCCTGGAGCTTGCGCAGGAGTACGACCTCGACCTCGTCGAGGTCGCGGCGAACGCCCGTCCGCCTGTCTGCAAGCTCATGGACTACGGGAAGTTCAAGTACGAGTCGGCCATGAAGGCCCGTGAGGCGCGCAAGAACCAGGCGCACACGGTCATCAAGGAGATGAAGCTCCGGCCGAAGATCGACCCGCACGACTATGACACCAAGAAGGGTCACGTCGTCCGGTTCCTCAAGCAGGGCGACAAGGTCAAGATCACGATCATGTTCCGCGGCCGCGAGCAGTCCCGCCCCGAGCTGGGCTACCGACTGCTGCAGCGTCTCGCGGAGGACGTCCAGGACCTCGGCTTCGTGGAGTCGAACCCGAAGCAGGACGGCCGAAACATGATCATGGTTCTCGGTCCGCACAAGAAGAAGACCGAGGCGATGGCCGAGGCCCGCCAGGCGCAGGAAGCGCGCAAGGCGGACGCGAAGGCCAACCCCGGCAAGTCGCAGAACGCCGCGGAGGCCGACGAAGAGGGCGCCGAGGCTCCGGCCCAGGAATCCGCCGAGGCTCCGGCCCAGGAACCCGCCGAGGCGTGACCCCCGGGGGACGCGAGTCCCCAGGACCAACCGATACAAGCGACGCTCCACCGTGCCCGGTTTCACGACCGGGCACCGGAGTGCCACCGACGAGGAGAGAACGGCGCTATGCCGAAGAACAAGTCGCACAGCGGTGCCAGCAAGCGCTTCAAGATCACCGGCTCCGGCAAGGTGCTCCGTGAGCGCGCCGGCAAGCGCCACCTGCTCGAGCACAAGTCGTCCCGCGTGACGCGCCGCCTGACCGGCAACGCCGAGATGGCCCCGGGCGACGCCGCGAAGATCAAGAAGCTTCTCGGCAAGTGACGTACGGGCGCCACTGAGCGCCGTACGTCAGGACCGGGACCCCATCGATACCGGGCCGCGTGAGGATCACCCGCGGCCCCGCTACAAGGAGTTAACAAGTGGCACGCGTCAAGCGGGCAGTCAACGCCCACAAGAAGCGCCGGGCGATCCTCGAGCAGGCCTCCGGCTACCGCGGTCAGCGTTCGCGCCTGTACCGCAAGGCCAAGGAGCAGGTCACCCACTCGCTGGTCTACAACTACAACGACCGCAAGAAGCGCAAGGGTGACTTCCGCCAGCTGTGGATCCAGCGCATCAACGCCGCTGCCCGCGCCAACGGCATCACCTACAACCGCTTCATCCAGGGTCTGAAGGCCGCCAACGTCGAGGTCGACCGCAAGATCCTCGCCGAGCTGGCCGTCAACGACGCCGGTGCCTTCGCGGCGCTGGTCGAGGTGGCGCAGAAGGCGCTGCCGAGCGACGTGAACGCGCCCAAGGCGGCGTGACGCTGCGCCGGCTTGAGCCGAGTGACTGAAGGACCCGCAGGCTTGTAGAAGCCTGCGGGTCCTTCAGTTGCCGTCCGGCCCGTCGTTCGGGTGCGGGTTCGTTGTGGCTGGTCGCGCCCACGCGGCGGAGCCGCATATCGATGCCGCCCCGCGCCCCTTGAGGGGCGCCTCAGCCCGCGTCGATTTAGTTGTGAAGGTGAGAAGAGTGCGTCCCGCTGCCCCCGACTTGATCTCCCCCCGGTCCCCCCGTGTCCTGGCCGCCCGGCGGCTGGGGAAGCGGAACTTTCGGAGTAAGGAGCGGCTGTTCCTGGCCGAGGGGCCGCAGGCCGTGCGGGAGGCCGCGGGGTACGAGGACACGCTGGTCGAGCTGTTCGCCACCGTCGAGGCCGCCGAGCGGTACGCCGACATCATCGGGGCGGCCCGTGAGGCCGGAGTGCGCGTGCACCTCGCCGCCGAGCAGGTGATCGAGGACATCTCCACCACCGTCACCCCGCAGGGCCTGGTCGGGGTCTGCCGGTTCATCGACACCCCCTTCGACGAGATCCTCGCCGCCCGCCCCAAGCTCGTCGCGGTCCTCGCGCACGTCCGTGACCCCGGCAACGCCGGCACGGTGCTGCGCTGCGCGGACGCCGCCGGCGCCGAGGCCGTCGTCCTCACCGACGCCTCCGTCGACCTGTACAACCCCAAGGCCGTACGCGCCTCCGTGGGTTCCCTGTTCCACCTGCCGGTCGCCGTCGGCGTCCCCGTCGAGCGGGCCGTGGCCGGTCTGCGGGACGCCGGGGTCCGGGTGGTCGCCGCCGACGGCGCCGGGGAGCACGACCTCGACGCCGAGCTGGACGCGGGCACCATGGGCGGCCCCACCGCCTGGGTGTTCGGCAACGAGGCATGGGGGCTCCCCGAGGAGACCCGCGACCTCGCCGACGCCGTCCTGCGCGTCCCGATCCACGGGAAGGCCGAGAGTCTGAACCTGGCGACCGCCGCCGCCGTATGTCTCTACGCGTCGGCGCGTGCACAGCGCGCCGCCGGAGGGTGCCGCTCCGTCACCAACGCCTAGTAGGGTGACCTGCCCAGGGCCCCCGCGCGGCTGAGAGGTGGGATACGGGGATGAGTGTCGGCACGAGCAGCGCGCCGGGAGCCCGGGGGGCGCCGCGTCCGCCCGCGCCCCGCACCCCCGGTGATCTCGCCGGCCTCGGCCTGGATCCGGACGAGCTGCCCGACGGCCTGGTCGTCGCCGACGAGCGCGGCCGCGTCGTCTGCTTCAACGCCGCCGCCGCCCGCATCACCGCCGTCCCCGCCGCCGACGCTCTCGGCCGGCTGCTGGAGAAGGCACTGCCCCTGGAGGACCTGGAGGGCCGGCGCTGGTGGCAGCTCACCGACCCCTACGGCGGCCTCGCCATCCGCGCCGGCCAGCCCGAGCGCAACCTCCTGCTCCCCGGCGGCCGAGAGGTCCTGGTCTCCGCCCGCTACGTCCGCGCCGAACGCCTCGGCCCCGTCCACCGCGTCGTCGTCACCCTGCGTGACACCGAGGCGCGCCGTCGCACCGAACGCAGCCACGCCGAGCTGATCGCCACCGTCGCTCACGAACTGCGCTCGCCCCTCACCTCCGTGAAGGGCTTCACGGCGACGCTGCTGGCCAAGTGGGAGAGGTTCACCGACGACCAGAAGCGGCTGATGCTGGAGACCGTCGACGCCGACGCCGACCGGGTCACCCGGCTCATCGCCGAGCTGCTGGACATCTCGCGGATCGACTCGGGCCGGCTGGAGGTCCGCCGCCAGCCCGTCGACATCGGCGTCGCCGTCGGCCGGCACATCCAGGCGTACGTCGCCTCCGGCCAGCAGGCCGACCGCTTCCTGCTCCGCCTCGGCCGGCCGCTGCCCGACCTGTGGGCCGACCCCGACAAGGTCGACCAGGTGCTGAGCAACCTGCTGGAAAATGCCGTGCGGCACGGCGAGGGAACCGTCACCATTGACATCACGTCCACGGCGTCCCCCCGCGAAGGGGAGTACGGCGAGAGCGCAGCCACGTCGGTCACGGTGAGCGACGAAGGGGCCGGCATCCCGGAGGAGTCCATGAACCGCGTCTTCACCCGCTTCTGGCGGGGCAGCAAGCGCGGTGGCACCGGCCTCGGGCTGTACATCGTCAAGGGCATCGTCGAGGCCCACGGCGGCACCATCACGGTCGGCCGCGCCCCCGGCGGCGGCGCCGAGTTCCGATTTACGTTGCCCGTGGCGGCACCGGCGTATCTCAGCTGAGCATCACCTGAGACGGCCGACGACCCCCACGGGCGTAATCAGCGTTCCACAGCCCCGTTAGACTCGGTCTTTGGCACCTTTGCGTCCAGATCCGCAGACGAAGCGTCCCAGCCCCGTCTCCGGACCGTAGACGGGGCGTTCCAGCCAGCCAATCGGAAGCACGGGAAGAGATGTCGGCACCGAATAAGTCGTACGACCCTGTCGAGGTCGAGGCGTTGAAACCGGAAGAGATCGAGCGCATGCGGGACGAGGCGCTCGCCGCCTTCGACGCCGCGGACTCCCTCGACGCGCTCCAGGAGGCCAAGGTCGCCCACACCGGCGGGGCCTCTCCGCTGGCGCTGGCCAACCGCGAGATCGGCGCCCTGCCCCCGCAGGCCAAGGCCGACGCGGGCAAGCGGGTCGGCATGGCCCGCGGCGCGGTCAACAAGGCACTGGCCACCCGCCAGGCGGAACTGGAGGCCGAGCGCGACGCGCGCGTACTGGTCGAGGAGGCCGTGGACGTCACGCTGCCCCACGACCGGGTACCGGCCGGCGCCCGCCACCCGCTCACCACGCTCTCCGAGCGCATCGAGGACGTCTTCGTGGCCATGGGCTACGAGGTCGCCGAGGGCCCCGAGGCCGAGGCCGAGTGGTTCAACTTCGACGCCCTCAACATCGGCCCGGACCACCCGGCCCGCGGCGAGGCCGACACCTTCTTCGTAGAAGGCCCCGACGGCGGCACCGAGTCCGGCGTCGTGCTGCGCACCCACACCTCGCCCGTGCAGATCCGCTCCGCGCTCGACCGCGAGCTGCCGGTCTACGTGATCTGCCCCGGCCGCGTGTACCGCACCGACGAGCTGGACGCCACGCACACCCCCGTCTTCCACCAGGTCGAGCTGCTCGCCGTGGACGAGGGCCTGACCATGGCGGACCTCAAGGGCACCCTGGACCACATGGTCCAGTCGCTGTTCGGCGCGGAGATGAAGACCCGGCTGCGGCCCAACTTCTTCCCCTTCACCGAGCCGTCCGCCGAGATGGACATGCTCTGCTACGTCTGCAAGGGCGCGTCCGTCGGCAACCCCGACCGGCCCTGCCGCACCTGCTCCAGCGAGGGCTGGATCGAGCTGGGCGGCTGCGGCATGGTCAACCCGCGGGTGCTCACCGCCTGCGGCATCGACCCGGAGAAGTACAGCGGCTTCGCCTTCGGGTTCGGCATCGAGCGGATGCTGATGTTCCGCCACAACGTCGAGGACATGCGAGACATGGTCGAGGGCGACGTCCGGTTCACCCGGCCGTTCGGGATGGAGATCTGATGCGGGTCCCGCTTTCCTGGCTGCGGGAGTACGTCGACCTGCCGGCCACCGAGACCGGCCGCGACGTGCAGGCCAAGCTGATTTCGGCCGGTCTGGAGGTCGAGACCGTCGAGCACCTCGGCGCCGACCTCAAGGGCCCCCTCGTGGTCGGCCGGGTGCTGACCATCGAGGAGCTGGAGGGCTTCAAGAAGCCGATCCGCTTCTGCACCGTCGACGTCGGACAGGCCAACGGCACCGGTGAGCCGCAGGAGATCGTCTGCGGCGCCCGGAACTTCGCCGTCGGCGACAAGGTCGTCGTGGTCCTCCCCGGCGCCACCCTGCCCGGCGGCTTCTCGATCTCCGCCCGCAAGACCTACGGCAAGACGTCCCACGGCATGATCTGCTCCGGCGACGAGCTGGGCATGGGCGACGACGGCAGCCACGGCATCATCGTGCTGCCGCCGGAGACCGAGGTCGGCAAGGACGCCATCGAGCTGCTGGAACTGGTCGACGAGGTCCTGGACATCGCCGTCACCGCCAACCGCGGCGACTGCCTGTCCATCCGCGGCGTCGCCCGCGAGGCCGCCATCGGCTACGGCCTGCCGCTGCGCGACCCGGCCCTCATCGACGTGCCGGGACCCAACGCCTACGGCTACCCGGTGAAGATCGCCGACCCCACCGGCTGCGACCGCTTCACCGCCCGCACGGTGACCGGCCTCAGCGCCGAGGCACGCTCCCCGATCTGGCTCCAGCGGCGCCTCCAGAAGGTCGGCATGCGCCCGATCTCGCTGGCCGTCGACGTCACCAACTACGTCATGATGGAGCTGGGCCAGCCCCTGCACGCCTACGACCGGGGCCTCGTCCAGGGCACCATCGGGGTGCGCCGGGCCGAGGAGGGCGAGAAGATCGTCACCCTCGACGGCGTCGAGCGGAAGCTGCACGCCGAGGACCTCGTCATCACCGACGACCGCGGCCCGATCGGCCTCGCCGGCGTCATGGGCGGCGCCGACACCGAGATCGCGGACCACGGTGCCGCCGAGAACGGTGGGAAGGCGACCAGTGACGTGGTCGTCGAGGCCGCCCACTTCGACCAGGTCTCCATCGCGCGCACCGCCCGCCGGCACAAGCTGTCCTCCGAGGCCTCCCGCCGCTTCGAGCGCGGCGTGGACCCGCAGGCCGCCGCTGCCGCCGCGCAGCGCACCGTCGACCTGCTGGTGCTGCTCGCGGGCGGCACCGCCGAGGCCGGCGTCACGGAGATCAGCGCCCCCTCCGCACCGCACACCATCAGCGTCCCGGCCGACCACCCGGACCAGGTCGCCGGTGTCACGTACGGCCGCGAGACCGTCGTACGGCGCCTCCAGGAGGTCGGCTGCGACGTGTACGGCCAGGACGAACTGCTCGTCACCGTCCCGTCCTGGCGGCCCGACCTGACCGACCCGAACGACCTGGCCGAAGAGGTCATCCGGCTGGAGGGCTACGAGAACCTGCCCTCCACCCTGCCCAGGCCCTCCGCGGGCCGCGGTCTGACCTCCCGGCAGCGGCTGCACCGGCGGGTCGGCCGGGCCCTGGCCGGCGCGGGCTACGTCGAGGCGCTGAACTACCCGTTCGTCAGCGAGCAGGTCTTCGACCACCTCGGGCTGGACGCCGACGACCCGGCCCGCCGTGTCGTCAAGCTGGTCAACCCGCTCAGCGACGAGGAGCCCGCGCTGCGGACCACGCTGCTGCCGGGGCTGCTCGGCGCGCTGCGCCGCAACGACGGCCGGGGCTCGCACGACCTGGCGCTCTTCGAGACCGGCCTGGTCTTCCACCCGCGCGACGAGCGGCGGGTCGCCGCCAACCTGCCCGTCGACCGGCGGCCCGGCGAGGACGACCTCGCCGCGCTGGACGCCGCGCTGCCCGACCAGCCGCGGCACGTCGCGGTGGTCCTGACCGGCGCGCAGGAGCAGGCCGGCTGGTGGGGCAAGGGCCGTCCGGCCGACTGGGCCGACGCCGTCGAGGCGGGGCGCCTGGTCGCCCGGGAGGCCGGCGCCGACCTGATCCTCCGCAAGGGACAGTACGGGCCGTGGCACCCCGGGCGCTGCGCCGAGCTGATCGTCACGGTCGACGGCACGGAGCGGGTCGTCGGGCACGCGGGTGAGCTGCACCCGCGGGTGCTCAAGGCGCTCGGCCTGCCCGCGCGGACCTGCGCGATGGAGCTGGACCTCGACGCCGTGGCGCGGGCCGGGAACGACACCCCGCAGGCGCCGGGCATCTCGACGTTCCCCGTCGCCACGCAGGATGTCGCCCTGGTGGTCGACGCGTTCGTGCCTGCGGCGGACGTCGAGGCGGCGTTGCGGGACGGGGCGGGTGAACTGCTGGAGTCCATCCGGCTGTTCGACGTCTACGACAACGCGGAGCAGTTGGGTGAGGGGCGCAAGTCCCTGGCGTACGCGCTGCGCTTCCGCGCGGGGGACCGGACGCTGACGGTCGACGAGGCGTCGGCTGCGCGGGATGCGGCGGTTGCCCTCGCGGGCGAGCGGGCCGGAGCGGTGCTGCGTAGTTAGCGGTGCGCCCAAGGGGCGGGGGGCTTCTGCCGGTTGGCGGCCGCGGGTAGTCGGTGGCTGGTCGCGCCCACGCGGCGGAGCCGCAGATGTCACAGGCCCGCGCCCCTTGTCGGCGTCGAGGTGACGCCCCTCAAGGGGCGCGGGGAACTGCGCGAGCAACCACGACGCACCCGCAGCCGAAAACGCGCCGCAACTCTCCGCGAAACCGGCGGAGCCGTCCGCCCCGCCACGGAGTGTCGGGCAGGCAGCTGGGCGGACGGCGTGGATACGGGCCGCCGCACTGTACGAGGGGGAGCCGGCGGCCCGGCCGGCCTCTTTCGAGGCCCTTCAGTCAACCGGCCCGGAACTCTCCGCGACAGTGCGCACACGCTGCGGATGCGCGTACTCCGTTCACACCCCGTGTGAAGCCCGGCACACTACGCTGTCGGCACCGAGTCACCGCGGCACCGGGGGGCACCCATGCAGCCCAACACCCTGCTCGACGCGATCCTGGACGAGGCCGGGATCTCGCACGCGGGACTGGCCGCGCACGTCAATCAGGCGGGACGGGCCCGCGGGCTGGCGCTGAGGTACGAACACACCGCCGTCGCACGGTGGTTGAAGGGGCAGCGCCCGCGCGGCCAGGTGCCCGACCTGATCTGCGAGGTCCTCGCCTCCCGCCTGCACCGCCCCGTCACCCTCGACGACATCGGCCTCGGCGTGCCGGGCGAACCGGCCGCCCCGCACACCGGCTCGCTCTCCGGGTTCGTGGAGCGCGCCACCGCCCTGTGGCGCTCCGACCAGCAGCGGCGCCCGCACATCCTCGGCGCCCCCGCGCTCACCGGCACGCCCGCCGTGATGCCGGTCTGGGAGTGGGAGAACCCGCCCGAGGACGTGGACGTCTCCCGCGGCGGGCGGCACCGGGTGACCGCCGCCGACCTGGAGATGCTGCGCTGCGCGCGGGCCCACTACGAGCAGATGTACCGCAAGGCCGGCGGCATGGCGACCCGCGCCCGCATCGTCGGCTTCCTCAACTCCGAGGCCGCGCCGCTGCTGCGCGGCGGCTACACCGACGCCACCGGACGCCAACTGCACCGGGCCACCGGCGGTCTGGTGGCGGTCGCCGGGATCTGCGCGTACGACTCCGACGCGCACGGCCTCGCGCAGCGCTACTTCCACCAGGCCCTGCGGCTCGCCAAGGCCAGCGGCGACCAGGGGCTCGGCGCCTACGTCATCGCGCTGCTGGTCAACCAGGCGCTGTTCATGCGCGAGCACCGGCAGGCCGTTGCCTTCGCCGAGGCAGCCCTGCGCGCCGCGGGCCGGCACATCACTCCGGCGCTCGCCTCCGACCTGTACGCGATGCAGGCGAAGGCGTACGCGCACCTCGGCGACGGCAGCGGCGCGCTGACCTGCATCCGGCGGGCCGAGCAGGCCGCCGAACGCATCCGGCGCGGCTACGAACCCGACGAGACCGGCTATGTCCAGCCCGGACTGGTCAACGTCCAAGTGGCCGAGGCCCTGTTGAGCCTCGGGGAACTGGCGGCGGCCGGGGAGCACGCCGCGGCCGCCGTCGACAATCCGGCGCACGACCGCGGCCGGGTGCACCGGCTCGCCATGCTGAGCACCATCGAGCTGCGCCAGGGCAACGCCGACAAGGCGGTGGCCACCGCCGTGCAGATGGCCGAACAGGCCCGGGGCATGGAGTCCCAGCGCCTGCGCGACCGACTCCGCGCGGTGCGCGAGCACCTGGTGCGCAGCGGCTGCGCGGGCACGGCCGAGGCCGCCGAACTCATCGACGGGGCACTGCGCGTACCGCTGTGATCCGCCCGCCCTTCGGGGCACACCGCGCCCACCACTGCGCCCACCACTGCGCCGTGAGCGGCCGCCGTGCGCCTGCTGCCGGGACGCTGCTGCTGCGATATTGCCACCTACTCCAAGAAAGGTGGCAGAACCGTGCAGTGGACGAAACAGAGCGAACAAAATGTGTACGCAAATCGCTGGTTCAGCGTCAATCTCGCCGATGTCGAACTACCGGACGGGCGGCATCTCGACCACTTCCTCATACGGATGCGCCCGGTGGCCGTGGCCACGGTCGTGAACGAGGCGAACGAGGTCCTCCTGCTGTGGCGGCACCGCTTCATCACCGACAGCTGGGGCTGGGAACTGGCGGCCGGCGTCGTCGAGGACGGCGAGGACGTCGCGGCTGCGGCGGCCAGGGAGCTGGAGGAGGAGACCGGCTGGCGGCCGGGACCGCTGCGCCACCTGATGAGCGTGGAGCCGTCCAACGGGCTCACCGACGCCCGGCACCACGTCTACTGGGCCGACGAGGGCGCGTACGTCGGGCACCCCGTGGACGACTTCGAGTCGGACCGCCGGGAGTGGATTCCGCTCAAGCTCGTTCCCGACCTGGTCGCCCGCGGGGAGGTCCCGGCCGCCAACATGGCGGCCGCGTTACTCCTGCTGCACCACCTCAGGCTCGGACAGGACACCCCGCCCGCCCTCGGCCGCGCCGGCTAGCGCCCGAGGGCCTGCCAGACCGCCACTCCAGTTCCTTGGCGGTCTCCTCGGTGCGGTGGGAGAGCAGGGCGTGCCCGCCCTCGACTCAACTCGCCTGGTGGACGCGTGGGGAGAGTGTGCGGGCGGCATATGCGGGACCGGGGCGCACACGCCGTGTGAAAGCCGCGGGCCCGGCACCACCTGAGGTGCCGGGCTCGTACGGGGTAGCTGCGCGTAATCAGCCGTAGGAGTAGAAGCCCGAGCCGCTCTTGCGGCCCAGGCGGCCCGCGTCGACCATGCGCTGGAGCAGCGGGGGAGCGGCGTACAGCGGTTCCTTGTACTCCTCGTACATCGAGTACGCCACCGAGGAGACCGTGTCCAGGCCGATCAGGTCGGCCAGCTTCAGCGGGCCCATCGGGTGGGCGCAGCCCATCTCCATGCCGTTGTCGATGTCCTCACGGCTGGCGATGCCCGACTCGAACATCCGGATCGCGGAGAGCAGGTACGGGATCAGCAGCGCGTTCACCACGAAGCCGGAGCGGTCCTGGGCGCGGATGGCGTGCTTGCCGAGCACCTTCTCGGTGAACAGCTGCGCCCGGCTGAGCGTGCCCTCGGACGTGGTGAGCGCGGGGATCAGCTCCACCAGCTGCTGCACCGGGGCCGGGTTGAAGAAGTGGATGCCGATGACGTGGTCGGGCCGCGAGGTGGCGACCGCCAGCTTCACCAGCGGGATCGAGGAGGTGTTGGAGGCCAGGATCGCGTCCGGCCGGGTCACGACCTGATCGAGCACCTGGAAGATCTCCGTCTTGACCTGCTCGTTCTCGACGACGGCCTCGATCACCAGGTCACGGTCGGCGAACTCGCCGAGATCGGTGGTGAAGCTCAGCCGCGTCTGGGTGGCGTCCCGCTCCTCCTCGGTGATCTTGCCGCGCTCGGCGGCCTTGGCCAGCGAGTTGTACAGCCGGGTGCGGCCGATCTCCAGAGCCTCGCCCGTGGTCTCGGCGACCATCACCTCCAGACCGGAGCGGGCGCACACCTCGGCGATGCCCGCCCCCATCTGGCCGCAGCCCACCACGCCGACGCGTGCGATATCTCCCGAGATGCCGGTCACATCGTCCCTTTCGCTGACTTCAAGGCTGGTAGCAGGCGCACCGGGGTCCCCGGCGCCTGCTCCGATCGAGCACGTTACCCCCGAATGGTCACGGATCCGTCTCCCGGGTCGGGCATGCTGAGGCCCCACACACGATCCGTGAGGGTGCGGATCCCCAGCGTTCAGGAGGTCTCCCCATGGGCGGTGTCTCGCGTCGTGCCTTCGCGGTGGCGGCGGTGTCGGCGGTGTCGGCGTTCACCATGGCGCCCGCGGCGTCGGCGGCGCCGGTCTCCGCGTCGAAACCGCCGGTGCGCCGCGCCGCCGCCGGGATGCGGGGCATGTGGCTGGCCACGGTGGCCGGCCGCGACTGGCCCACCCGCGCCGGGCTGCGCGCCTCGGAGCAGCGCGCGGAACTGGTCGAGCACCTGGACAACGCGGTCCGGCACCGTCTGAACACGGTGATCCTCCAGGTGCGGCCGACGGCCGACGCGCTGTGGCCCTCGCCGTACGAGCCGTGGTCGCAGTACCTGTCCGGCAGCCAGGGGCGCGACCCGGGCTGGGACCCGCTGGGCACTGCGGTGAAGGAGGCCCACGCGCGCGGCCTGGAGCTGCACGCCTGGTTCAACCCGTACCGCGTCTCCCTGCACGACGACCCGAGCCGACTGGTGCCCGCCCACCCCGCGCGCCAGCACCCCGAGTGGGTGGTGCCGTACGGCGGGAAGCTCTACTACAACCCCGGGCTGCCCGAGGTCCGGGCCTTCGTCCAGGACGCGATGCTCGACGCGGTGGAGAAGTACGCCGTGGACGGCGTCCACTTCGACGACTACTTCTACCCCTATCCGGTGGCGGGCGAGAGCTTCGACGACGGCGTGGCCTACCGCACCTTCGGCGCCGGCGCCGGCTTCGGCAGCCGGGCCGACTGGCGGCGGGACAACATCGACCGGCTGGTGCGCGAGACCGCGGCACGGGTCAAGAAGGTCCGCCCGGCCGCCCGTTTCGGGGTGAGCCCCTTCGGGGTGTGGCGCAACGCGGCCACCGACCAGCGCGGCTCGGACACCCGGGCGGGTGTCCAGACGTACGACGACCTGTACGCGGACACCCGCAAGTGGGTGCGCGAGGGCTGGATCGACTACGTCGTGCCGCAGCTGTACTGGAGTATCGGCCAGAACGGCGCGGACTACGCGAAGCTGCTCCCCTGGTGGGCCGAGGTGGCCGAGGGCAGCCGGACGCAGCTGTACGTGGGAGAGGCGCTGTACAAGGCCGGGGACCCGGCACAGCCCGCCGCCTGGCAGGACCCGGCCGAACTGTCCCGGCACGTCGCGCTGGCCGCGCGTTACCCGCAGGTGCGCGGACACGTCTTCTTCTCCGCCAAGGACGTGGCGGAGGACCGGGGCGGCGCGATGGCGCGGGTGGCGGCGGACCACTACACCCTGCCGGCCGCCGCCCCGCGCTGAGCCGCTCCGGATCCGATGCCCCGGAGGATGCCCTAGAGCTGGATCTCCCGGTGCCGGATCTCGGTGTCGGGGCCGGGCGAGCACACGCCCTCGTGCCCGTCCTCGAACCGGACCCGGTACGGGGGAGAGCCCTTCTCGCCCAGGACCTCGACGATCTCGCCGACCTTGTCGTGTTCACCGACCACCCGGCCGTGCTGCACCAGCTGGTCGCCCTTCATTGCGTGCATGCGTGAGGCCTCCTCGCCTGTGTGCCGCTCTCAGCCCCGGGCCCGCTGGGTGACCGCGATGCACACCAGTACCGCCGCGGCCGTCAGCGGAGCGGCCACCGTCAGGTGCTCGCCCAGGAGAAGTACCGACCACACCAGTGTGAGCAGCGGCTGCGCCAGCTGCAACTGGCTGGCCTTCGGGATGCCGATGGCCGCCATGCCCCGGTACCAGACGACCAGGCCGAGGAACTGCGAGCCCGCCGCCACCCACAGCAGCCCGGTCACACTGTGCGCCGTCAGCTGCACCGGCTCGAACGACAGGGCCACCGCGGCCATCGGCACCGTCAGCGGCAGGCACAGCACCAGCGCCCAGCCGATCACGTGCCAGCCCGGCATCACCCGGGCCAGCCGGCCGCCCTCCGTGTAGCCGGCCGCGCACACCAGCAGCGCCGCGAAGAGATAGGCGTCGGCCGAGGTCAGCGCCCCGCCGCTCTGCTGCACCGTGAACGCGATCACGGCCGCCGCACCCGCCAGGGCGGCGAGCCAGAAGGTGCGCGAGGGCCGGGTGCCGATGCGCAGGGCGGAGAACAGCGCGGTGGTCAGCGGGAGCAGGCCGACCACGACGGCGGCGTGCGCGGTCGTCGACGTCTGCAGCGCGAGCGTGGTCAGGAGCGGAAAGCCCAGGACCACCCCGGCGCCGACCACCGCGAGGCCGGCCCAGTGCCGCCGTTCGGGGAACGCCACCCGCAGCACGAGCAGGCAGCCCCCGGCGATCACCGCGGCCAGGATGCTGCGCACGGCGATCAGGGACCAGGGGCCGAAGCCCTCCAGGCCCCAGGCGGTGGCCGGGAAGGTGAGGGAGAAGGCGAGGACGCCGAGCGCGGCCTGGAGCGTGCCGGAGGACCGGCCGCCGGTGCTCGCCTCCGGATCTCCGACCGCTATCCCGGACGGTGCGATAGCGCTACTCTGTGCTCTCATGCAAGAGCGTAGCAGTGTCGCTGACCTGGTGAGTGAGTTGCGACGAGAGCTCGACCGCTACTCACCCGGCGGAAAGCTCCCGTCCAGCCGGTCCCTCGTCGACCGGTTCCGGGTGAGCCCGGTGACCGTCTCCCGGGCCCTGGCGCAACTGGCCGCCGAGGGGCTGGTCGTCACCCGGCCCGGCGCCGGCGCCTTCCGCGCCCGGCCGCGCCCCACGGCCGCACCCGCCGGGGACACCTCCTGGCAGGAGGTCGCGCTCAGCGCCGACGGCGCCGCCGACCTCGTACCGCGCACGGTGGACGCCTCGGGCGTGCTGGTCTCGCTGGCCGCCCCGGCGCCCGGCGTCGTGGAGTTCAACGGCGGCTACCTGCACCCGTCGCTCCAGCCCGAGCGTGCGATGGCCGCGGCCCTGGCGCGCGCCGGGCGGCGGCCCGGTGCGTGGGGGCGGCCGCCGATGGAGGGGCTGCCGGAGCTGCGGGAGTGGTTCGCGCGGGGGATCGGCGGGGCCATCACGGCAGCGGAGGTGCTGATCACGGCGGGCGGGCAGTCCGCGCTGACCACCGCCCTGCGCGCCCTCACCCCGCCCGGCACCCCCGTGCTGGTCGAGTCCCCGACGTACCCCGGCATGCTGGCCATCGCGCGGGCGGCCGGACTGCGTCCGGTGCCGGTCCCCGTGGACGCCGACGGCGTCCGCCCGTCCCTGCTCGCCGACGCCTTCCGGGCCACCGGTGCCCGCCTCCTCGTCTGCCAGCCCCTGTTCCAGAACCCGACCGGTGCCGTGCTCGCCCCGGAGCGGCGCCGTGAGGTGCTGCGCATCGCGCGGGCGGCCGGCGCCTTCGTCGTGGAGGACGACTTCGTGCGGCGGCTCGTGCACGAGGACGCGGGACCGCTGCCCGCGCCGCTCGCCGCCGACGACCCGGACGGCGTCGTGGTCCACGTCTGCTCGCTGACCAAGGCGACCTCGCCCAGCTTCCGGGTCAGCGCGCTGGCCGCGCGCGGGCCGGTCCTGGAGCGGCTGCGGGCCATCCAGGTCGTCGACACCTTCTTCGTGCCCCGGCCCCTCCAGGAGGCGGCGCTGGAACTCGTCGGGTCGCCCGCCTGGCCGCGTCATCTGCGCGCCATCGCCGCCGAGTTGAAGGACCGGCGGGACGCGATGACGTCCGCGCTGCGGCTGCACCTGCCCGAGGTGTCGCTGCCGCACATCCCGTCCGGCGGCTACCACCTGTGGCTCCGCCTGCCCGACGGCACCGACGAGGTCGCGCTCACCGCGGCCGCCCTGCGCGCGGGCGTGGCGATCACCCCGGGCCGTCCCTACTTCAGCGCCGAACCCCCCGCCGCCCACCTCCGGCTGAGCTTCGCGGCGGTGGCGGGCGCCGGCGAGATCGCCGAAGGGGTACGCCGGCTGCGCACCGCCTGCACGGAGATGTGGGGTGGCTGACCCCGGTGCGATATCCGGTCGACGCGGTCTCACCGGCCCTGCGAGCATCCCGGCATGACCCACACCCCGAGACTGCCCGAGGGCTACGAGATGTCCACCGACCCGCGGCGGATCGGCGCGGAGCGCGTGCACCACCGGCTCTCCACCGACGCGTACTGGGCCCTCGGGCGGCCCCGCGAGAAGCAGGACCGGGCCATCGAGGGCTCACTCGACTTCGGGGTCTACGACGCCCTGTCGGGGGAGCGGGTGGCGTTGGGCCTGTCCGGCGGATCCTGCCGCGGACGCGGGGTCCGGCACGCGCTCCCCCACTGCCTTAAGGGCGTGGGAGGTACCCCCAGCGGCGTTGTCGTCGGTTGCCAGGGCTCCGCCCTGTCGCCCTCCTCCGCCTCGCAGCTGCACGCACCAGACCCCGCTCACCGGGGCCGATCAGGCAACGCAGCTTTCCCGCGGCCTGATCCGCCGGACAGGCCCACGCCCGGGTCATCATCGACCTGGCGACCTTCGCGTGGCTGTGCGACGTGTACGTCGACCCCGCCATGCGCGCCAAGGGCCTCGGCTCGGCACTGGTCGCGGCGGTGCGCGAGCACCTGAGGGCGTACGGGCTGCGCAGGATCCTGCTGGCCACGCACGACGCGCACGGGGTCTACGAGAAGCTCGGCTTCACCGCGCTGGACCGGCCCGACCAGTGGATGGCGCCCACCTCCGGGCCGTGACCAGCGGTGCATCCTGCGTAGCCCCCAGGTAACACCCCTTGACCTGGTCACCTTTGCGCTCCACCATCACGGCATGGCGCTTCGGGTCACGTTCGTCGCCTCCGCACGCAGCTCACCGCTGCTCGCTGAGCGCTTCGACGACGACCGCCCGCTGGACCAGGCCGGATGGGACGAGGTGCTGCGCGCCGCGGGCAGCCTGCTGCCGCTGGCGGCGGCCGAGTTGCGCTACTGCTCGCCCACGCCCCGCAGCCGCGCCACCGGGGACGCCCTCGGCTGCGCGCCGCTGGTCCAACTCGCCCTGCGGGAGTGCGACATGGGCCGCTGGCGCGGGCTGACGCTCGCCGAGGCCATGGCCCGCGAGCCGGGGACGGTGGACGCCTGGCTCGCCGACCCGTGGTCGGCCCCGCACGGCGGGGAGTCGCTGCTGGTCTTCATCAGCCGGGTCGGCGGCTGGCTCGACACCCGCCCGGGCGAGGACGGCGACCGCATCGTCGCCGTGGCCGAGCCCTCCGTGATCCGGGCCGCGCTGGTCTACGCGCTGCGGGCGCCGCCGGCGACCTACTGGAACCTGGACGTGCGGCCCCTGTCGGCGACCACGGTCACGGGGCGGGCGGGCCGCTGGAGTCTGCGTTTCGAGGGAACCCCTCCGCAGTGGGCCGCGCATCCGGCGTTTCACGAAGATAATCCGTTGTGAGCAGCAGGTCCTTGGCCGGGCCGCCCACCCGCCACACCGTCCGCCAGCGGCCTGGGCCCTGGACGGTGAACTCGCCGCGGTAGAGGTCGGCGGCGCACGGATGGCCGGCCACATGGCGTCCCGAGGTCAGGTCGAGGCCGTGGAAGGGGCGGCCGTCCGCGAAGCGCACGTCGGCGGTGCCCGGAGCGCTCCCCGGCGCGTAGCGCAGCGTCCGTTCCGCGGGCCGGGTCACGCCCTGCCAGGTGAAGGCGCCGGACTCCCGGCTCAGCAGCCCGCCCTCCGTCAGGGCGTCGAACGCGGTGGTCCCCTCGAAGCGGCCCTCCGCGCCGCTCGCCAGGTCCCGCACCGTGCGCTCGGTGCGCCACCGGCCCGCGAGATACGCCAGCACGTCCGGCACCGGCCACAACTCGCCCATTTCCACTCGCTTTCCGGCCCCGGCCCACTGGTTGCTGCGTGACCCATTGACGCACTCCGGTCACCTCCCTATCTTGCCGTTCGAAGTGCTGACCAACGTCCGATATCTCGAACAACCTAGTGAGAGCCGCGGAGTATCCATGTCACGCACCCGCTGGAGACTCGGTCTCAGCGTCACCGCCCTCCTGACGGCCTCGGCCCTGCTGCCGTCCCCGGCACGCGCGGAGGCCGCCGCCGACTACACGATCACCGTCGACCCGTCCGCCCGGGGCGCCGCGATCGACGACACGATGTACGGCGTCTTCTACGAGGACATCAACCGGGCCGCCGACGGCGGCCTCTACGCCGAGCTGGTGCAGAACCGGTCCTTCGAGTACTCCACCGCCGATCACGCCTCGTACACGCCGCTCACCTCCTGGACGGCCGACGGCCCGGCCCGGGTGCTGGACGACGCGGGCCGGCTCAACGAGCGCAACCGCAACTACCTCTCCCTGGGTGCCGGTGCGTCGGTCGTCAACGGCGGCTACAACACCGGCGTCCACGTCGACGAGGGCGAGAAGTACGACTTCTCGGTGTGGGCCCGCGCCGCCGGCGGCACCACCCTCACCGTCACCCTCCGGGACGCCGCCGGGACGCTCGCGAAGGTGCGCGAGGTGGCCGCGAAGGGCGAGTGGCGCAAGTACACCGCCACCTTCACCGCGACCCGCACCAGCGACCGCGGCAGGCTCGCCGTGACCACCGCCGCCCCGGCCGCCCTCGACATGGTGTCGCTCTTCCCGCGCGACACCTACAAGCACCAGCCGAACGGCCTGCGCGAGGACCTCGCCGAGAAGATCGAGGCCCTGCGCCCCGGCTTCCTGCGCTTCCCCGGCGGCTGCCTCGTCAACACCGGCTCCATGGAGGACTACAGCGAGGCGAGCGGCTGGCAGCGCGAGCGCAGCTACCAGTGGAAGGACACCATCGGCCCCGTCGAGGAGCGCGCGACCAACGCCAACTTCTGGGGCTACAACCAGAGCTACGGCCTCGGCTACTACGAGTACTTCCGCTTCGCCGAGGACATCGGCGCCATGCCCCTGCCCGTCGTCCCCGCCCTGGTCACCGGCTGCGGCCAGAACCAGGCGGTCGACGACGACGCGCTGCTGCGGCGGCACATCCAGGACACCCTGGACCTCATCGAGTTCGCCAACGGCCCCCGCACCAGTGAGTGGGGCGCCAAGCGCGCCGAAATGGGCCACCCCAGGCCCTTCCGCCTCACCCACATCGGCGTCGGCAACGAGGAGAACCTTCCCAGGGAGTTCATGGCCCGCTTCAAGGAGTTCCGCGCCGCCATCGAAGCGGAGTACCCGGACATCACCGTCGTCTCCAACTCCGGCCCGGACGACTCCGGCACCACCTTCGACACGGCATGGCAGCTGAACCGCGAGGCAGGCGTCGCCATGGTCGACGAGCACTACTACAACAGCCCGCAGTGGTTCCTCCAGAACAACGACCGCTACGACTCCTACGACCGGAGCGGTCCGAAGGTCTTCCTCGGCGAATACGCCTCCCAGGGCAACGCCTGGAAGAACGCCCTGTCCGAGGCGGCCTTCATGACCGGCCTCGAACGCAACGCGGACGTCGTCGAGCTCGCCTCCTACGCCCCGCTGCTCGCCAACGAGGACTACGTGCAGTGGAGCCCGGACATGATCTGGTTCAACAACCACGCGTCCTGGGGCTCGGCGAACTACGAGGTCCAGAAGCTCTTCATGAACAACACCGGCGACCACGTCGTCCCGTCCACGGCGACGAGTACTCCGGACGCCGGCGGCCCCATCACCGGCGCCGTGGGCCTGTCGACGTGGGCGACCAGCGCGGCGTACGACGACGTGAAGGTGACCTCGGCGGACGGGCGGACCCTCCTGTCCGACGACTTCGCCGGTGACGCCTCGCAGTGGACCCACACGGGCGCGGGCAGCTGGACCGTCCAGGACGGCGCCTACGTCCAGACGGACACCGCCGCCGAGGACACCATGGTCACGGCGGGCGACCCCGCCTGGCAGAACTACGACCTGCACGTCAGGGCCACCAAGAAGGCGGGCAAGGAGGGCTTCCTCGTCGCCTTCGGCGTCAAGGACACCGGCAACTACTACTGGTGGAACCTGGGCGGCTGGAACAACACGCGGTCCGCCGTCGAACAGGCCGCGGACGGCGGCAAGTCGACGCTCCTGTCGAAGGCCGGCTCGATCGAGACGGGCCGTGCCTACGACATCGACGTCAAGGTGCGGGGCCGCCAGGTGACTCTCTCCCTCGACGGCGAGGAGTGGGGCAGCTTCACCGACAAGCCGGCCGAGCCGTTCCGCCAAGTCGTCACGGAGGACGCGCGCACCGGCGACCTGATCGTCAAGGTCGTCAACGCCCAGGCCACGGCGGCCCGCACGGCGGTCGACCTCGGCGGAGCGAAGGTCGCCTCCAAGGCCCGCGTCACCACGCTGGCCGCGGACCAGGACGCGGTGAACACGGAGACGGACACCCCGGTCACCCCGGTGCGGTCGACGTTCTCCGGGGTGGCGAGCGAGTTCACGTACACGTTCCCGGCGAATTCGGTGACGTTCCTGCGGATCAGGCAGCGGTAGCCGGCCGGACGGCCTGGGACGGTCTCACCAGTAGGCGCGGTCGTCCCAGGCCTCGAACCCCGCGAACTCCAACGGGTCGTCGTCCTCGTCCAGGCCCGCCAGCCCGTGGGTGACGAGGCTGCCGCGCTGCCAGGCGACCAGGGTGTCGACCAGGCCGCCCTCCAGGGGCGGCCCCTGAGGGGCGTGGCGCGGCCACACCACCAGCGGCCATGCGTCGGGGTCGTCGCCCTCCGTGAGTCATCCGAGGTGGTCGGCGTCGATGGAGTTGGCGAAGGGCAGGAGGCCACCGGGCTCGGGCCAGGCGGTGAGCCGGTACGACTCCGGGAACCTGTCCCGGTGCGAGCGGTACGCGCCGAGAACCGTCTCGACATGAGTGGCGAAGCGTCGCTCACCGGTCCGCAGGGGGGTGAGGAAGCGCAGGTACTCGCTCCAGCTGCCGGCGCCGTACAGGTCCATCAGCCGCACGTACTCGTCCGGCAGCCGCGTGCCCAGCTCCGCGAACAGCCCCTCCCAGGTGCCGCCGCCGAGATAGGGGCGCTCGGGCGGCGGTGACAGCAGGCGCAGGGCGTCCATTCCGGTGCCGGTCTCCAGGGCGAAGCGCCGCTGCCCGTCGGTCAGCCGGGGAGGGACCGCCGCCGGCGGAGTCCAGGGCGCGGCCGTCGGCAGCGGTGCGGGCGACGCTGCCGGTCACGGGGCCCATCAGCGGGCCGGGCGGGGAGGGCAGCTCCCAGGTGTCCCGGACGGCGTGGCGCAGGTACTCGGTGAGGGTGAGGTCGTAGGCGTGCCAGTCCAGCAGGCCGCTCCCCGGCACGGAGCCCTGGTGCCGGACGACCACCGTCCACTCGTCCGGATCGGCCGAGACGGAGGTGTCCCAGAAGAGGGTGTCGGAACCCCGGGTGCACCCCCAGGCCAGCAGGCTACTGAGGTTGAACTCGTGGTGTCGTCTGCGGTCAGGGGTTGATGATCAGGCCGGTCTCGGCGAGGCAGCCGTCGATGAGGGGGTGGGGCACCACACGGCGCCCCACCCCTGGACCATTTCGAGCCGACCGCTACGTGCCCCGGACGAGGTCAGAGCCTCGAGAAAGACACGGCGGCGCCCGCCCCAGTCAGGCAGGAGTGTCGCGCGCGTCAACTGCGGACCCCGAGTCGCGGCTTGTGAGCAGCGTGGCGATGAGGGCGGCGCCGATCACGAGGAGGACGGCAGTGACGGTCAGCGCGAGAGAGAAGCCTTCCGTCGCGGCGTGCAGCGGGTCGGTTGACTCGGCCAGGGTGTCGCTGTGACGTGCGGCCAGAGTGACCAGCCCCGCCACGCCCACAGCACCGCCCACCTGTTGAACGGAGCTGAGGACGGCCGAGCCGAGACCGGCGTTCTCCTCGGTGGTGCCGGAAACCGCCGCGACCGTCAGGACGGGCAGGCTCAGGCCGCATCCGAGACTCGTGACGAGCATGCCGGGCAGCACCCCGGATGCGTAACTGTCGCTCGGCGCCACGCCGGACAACAGAAGCAGCCCGCCTGAGCTGATCAGGAACGACGTAACGAGAGTCCTCCGCATCCCCAGCCTGATCACCGCGCGGGAGGAGAGCCACATGCCCGCGAGCATCCCGGCGCAGTAGGGCAGGTAGGCGACGCCGGCCTTCAGCGGGCCGTAGCCGAGCACCGTCTGCACGTGGACCATCAGCAGGAAGGCCATCGCGTACATGGCGGCGGAGAACAGCAGCGTCGCGCCGTTGGCGACGGCTCGGATCCGCGAGGCCAGGAACGCCAACGGCACCAGTGGCTCCGCCGTGCGTGACTCGACAACGAGGAACGAGACGGCCAGGACTGCGGCAAGGAGCAGGGGCCCGACGCAGGCCAGGTCGCCCCAACCCGATTCGCCGGCCTGGAGCAGACCGTAGACAAGGGACACGACGGCGCCGGTGCCCAGTACCGCGCCAGGCACGTCCAGGCCGGCCTGGCGGGTGGCCCGGCTCTCGGCGACCAGACGCGGGAGCAGCACAAGGGCCAGAAGCACCACAGGGAGGTTGATCAGAAAGATCCAGCGCCAGGAGGTGAAGCCGGTCAGTGCACCCGAGATCACCAGGCCCATAGTGCCGCCCAGACCGGCGATGCCGCCCCAGACGCCCATTGCCTCGGCACGCTCCTCGGTACCGGGGAACAGGAGCGTGATCAACGACAACGAAGCCGGGCTGGCCATGGCCGAGCCCGCACCCTGGACGAACCGCCCGGCCACCAGTTGCCACGGCTCCTGGGCCAGCCCGCAGAGGAGACTCGCCGCACCGAACAGCGCCACACCGCTGAGGAAGACGCGTCGTCGGCCCAGCAGGTCGGACACCCGGCCGAAGAGCAACAGCAGCCCACCGAAGGCGAGAAAGTACGCGTTGACGACCCAGGCCAGGCCCGCGGTACTGAAGCCGAGATCGTCCCGGAGGCTGGGGAGGGCGACGCTCACCACGTTGTCGTCCAGGACGAGCATGAACTGCACCAGGCACAGCACAGCCAGCGCCGACCGGCGGTGGCCCGTGATGGCGGCAGGGGCTGAAGTTGATGTCATGACGGGCATCCCGTCGGCGTGGCCAGCCGGTGCGGACCGCGCTGGCGCCTCTGGAACGAGTGGCTGGTCGGCATGAGACGACGCTATGTACCGGCCGGAGCTGGCCACAATCCGCTACGAGGCCATGCAGTATCACGTTGAGGACATACGCTGGGCCCATGACCGAAGCCGCCGCCGGCACTGTCCCACCCGGAGTCGGGGCGATCGTCGTCGGAAACTTCCCCCTGTCGTCGGGGCAGTGGACAGCCCCGCACAGTCACCCGCAGCACCAGCTGGCCTGGACGCCACGGGGTGTGCTCGGCGTTGCCGTCGACGACACGTACTGGGTCCTGCCGCCCACCCGGGCGCTGTGGCTGCCCGCGGGGGTCATCCACCGGACCGGCGCGACCCGCGACGCCGTGCTGCTCAGCCTCTACCTTGAACCGGACCGCTGCTCTCTGGACTGGAAAGATCCCACGCCAGTCGGCGTCGACGGCCTGCTGGCCCACCTGATCCACCACCTCAACCGGCAGGACCTGCCCGATGACGTACGGCTGCGAGCCGAGGCGGTCGTACTGGACCTGCTGCACCCTTTGCCGACCCTGCCCATCGAGGTCCCACGCCCCGTCGACGAGCGCGTTTGCGCCGTGGCCGACGCCTTGCTCGCCGATCCCGCAGATGCGCGCAGCCTTGACGTCCACGCACGGGACATCGGGGTGAGTCGACGCACACTGACGCGGCTGTTCGTCCAGGACACGGGCATGAGCTTCGATCGGTGGCGAACTCATATGCGGCTTCGGGCCGCCCTTCCCCTTCTCGCGGAAGGCCGATCCGTGTCGCGGGTCGCACACGCCGTGGGATACGCGACACCGAGCGCATTTCTCGCGGCGTTCCGCCGAACGGTCGGCACATCCCCGAGGGGCTACCTCAACGGGGACGCTGCGTTTGAGGCCTCTTGTACGAGCGTGGTGCCAGTCGAGAAGGAGAGGGGACCGGGCGGGCCCTCCGCTCCTCTGTGAGGAGGCTGCCCTGCGTCGCCCCGTCGCCGGACCGGCTCCCTGTCGTCGCGTCGCTCCAGCGCATCGACGCGGATGGGCCCCTACGCGTCCCGTCGACCGTAGTGGGTCAGGAACATATCGACGCCGCCAATGATGAGACGGTCCGTCACGTCGTCGTCGATGTGCGTGCCGTAGGAGCTGAAGACCATGTGAGGGAAGACCAGGAGCCCGTAGAACTGGATGATCGCCACCTGTAGGTCGGGGATCCTCAGTCGGCCCTGCTCGGTGAGGGCATGCAGGGCGTTGGCGACTGCGGGGTGGTGACTTTCCGTGCCGCGGTGCCTCCAGGCCTCGCCCAGCTCGGGGAAGCGGTGAAGCTCGGCTGCGACGAGGTTGCGCAGAGCGGTGACCTCGTGGTTGGTGCGGACGGCCTGGACCCAGGCGCGGGCGGCCTCGACGAGAGCGGCCCGAAGGTCCTCGGCCTCGGCCAGGCCCTCCAGCGCGGCCGACGACTCACCGGCGAGAGGCTCGTCGAGCGCGTTCGTGATGACCGCCGTGAACAGAGCTTCCTTGCTGCCGAAGTGGTTGTAGACGGTCACCTTGGACACGCCGGCCTCGGCGGCGATGGTGTCCATTCCGACGCCGAATCCCTCCTGCAGGAACAGGTCGCGGGCGGCCCGCACGATGGCCTGCCGCTTGAGCTCCGCGCGGGGTCCGCTGGGGGGCTGTTTGACGCTGTCCACGCTCATGAGCCGACCCTAGCACCCATCTGAACTGAACGGTTGAGTTCACATGAACTGAACAGTATGGTTCAGTTATGTGCGGTCGAGCGAGACCGTGCACGAGAAAGGGGACCTCGTGCCTTCCGTGACTCACTCGATGGCCCGCTCACCGCAGACCGCCGATCCGCCGGTCCGGCGATGGCTCACCCTCGCCGTCGTCAGCGTGAGCTTGCTGGTTGTCGGGCTCGACACCACCGTGCTGAACGTCGCCCTGCCGACTCTCGTCGGCGAACTCGGCGCGTCCACGAGCCAGTTGCAGTGGATCGTCGACAGTTATGCGCTGATGTCCGGCAGCCTGGTGCTGTTCTGCGGCAGCCTGGCGGACCGTCTCGGCCGCAAGTGGATCTTCATGTCCGGCATGGTTCTGTTCACAACGGCGTCCGTCGTCGCCGCGTATGCCGGATCCGTCACCACATTGGTTCTCGCCCGCGGAGCCATGGGCGTCGGCGAGGCGCTGATCATGCCCGCCACGCTCGCCGTCATCGGGAACGTCTTCCCCAGCGGTGCCGAACGCACCAAGGCGATCGGCATCTGGTCGGCGGCGGTCGGCGTCGGGACGGTGATCGGACCCATGGTCGGCGGCTGGCTGCTGAGCCACTACTGGTGGGGATCGGTGTTCCTGATCAACCTGCCCATAGGTATCGGGGGCCTGATTGCCGCCGCCCTGTTCGTGCCCAATTCCCGTGCCCCTCAGAGCCGGCGGCTGGACCCGGCCGGGGCCCTGCTGTCCGTCCTGACCGTGGCGAGCGTGCTGTGGGCGGTCATCGAAGGGCCCGACCGCGGCTGGACGAGTTCCGCCGTGCTGACGGCGTTCGCGGCCGGTGCCTTGCTGCTCGCCGCCTTCGTCGTCTGGCAGCGCCGGTCCCCGTCCCCGATGCTGCCGCTGCGCATCTTCCGGCACCGTGCGCTCGCATCGGGCGACCTGCTGGTCCTGCTCGGCTCGTTCGCGCTGATCGGCACGCTGTTCGTGGCCGTACAGCACTTCCAGTTCGTCCTCGGCTACAGCGCCGGGCAGACAGGGCTGCGGCTCGGCCCCGCCGCGCTCGCCCTACTGGTCGCAGGACCGCTGGCGGGCGTCCTCGCGCCACGCCTCGGCATGCGTACGGTGTCGGCCGCCGGACTCGCTTTGTTGTCCGCGTCCGCGGCGGTGCTCGGCACCACCGGTGCGACGGAGGGCTACGGCCGGGCCCTCGTGGCCATGCTCCTGCTGGGCGCCGGCGCCGGATTCGTCATCACCGCGACCAGTGACGCCATCGTCGGCTCACTGCCGGAAGCGGACCTCGGCGTGGGCTCGGCCACCAACAGCGCCGCCATCCAGCTCGGTGCGGCGAGCGGAGTCGCCGTCATGGGCAGCCTGCTGTCCGATCGTTACCGCGGCGAACTCGACCGCATCCCGGCTTCCCTCCCCGGAGGACTCCTCGACTCCGCCAAGGACTCTCTCGGCACCGCGCTCGCCCTCGCAGAGCGGCTGCCCGGCGAGGCCGGAGCCGCCTTCGCCGAAGCCGCCCGCCACGCGTTCGTCGACGGCATGGGGCCGGCGATGTTCGCCGGGGCCGCTGTCACCGCGGCGGGCGCGGTCCTCGCTCTCCTGCTCGCGCCCTCCCGTGGCGCAGGCCCGACCGAAACCACTCGCCCGAAGGACTCGTCATGACCCACTCGCCAGCCGGTGCGCCGCATACGGCCGCACACGACCACGACCAGCCCGCGGACCCCCGCCGCTGGGCAGCCCTCGCACTGATCTGCATCGCGCAGTTCATGCTGATCCTCGACGTCACCGTTGTGAACGTCGCCCTCCCCGACATGGCGGCAGACCTCGACCTCGGCCGGGAGGCTCTGACCTGGGTAGTCACCGCCTACACCCTCTGCTTCGGTGGGTTGATGCGGCGCGGTGTCATGGCGCAGTGTCCGCGCCCGGAGTACGGTGCCCCGAACGGGCGCGACGCTGCTCAGGCCGTAGCGGGGCGGGCGTGATCGCCGCATGCACAGGCCTTCCGAGCCGGCGCCTCTCCGGGGTCGGTGAGGCGGGAGGCCGCGGCCTGTAGAAGCGCCGCGGCCGTGAGCCTGACTACCGGATGGCCGACGGCCCGGCGCAGCAGTTTCGCCCGCCGGTTCACCGGCACTCGCCGCCGAGCTCGTAGCCGGCCTCGTCGACTGCGGCGGCGACGGCGGCGGGATCGAGCGGCTGCTCGCTGGTCACCGTGACCTTGCCCGACGGCAGATCCACTTGAACCTCCTTGACTCCGGACAGGTCGTTCACCTCGGAACTGACGGCCTGGACGCAGTGATTACAGGTCATGCCCTTGACGTCGTACACGCTCTGAACCATGAGCTTGCTCCTTCCGAAGAGGGGGCACATGATACCCCCAGGGGGTAATGCGTCCATCGGTGTGAGTGTTCCCGGTGGCACCCTCATCCACTCATGGCCTTGGTGGATGAGAACTTGAGTCGCCTCACTCCATGCCATGGGCCCTGCCTGCAGGGCCTGAACCAGCCGGTCGCGCACCATATGCGGCATGACGCCGAGAGTGGAGGTCGGGCGGGATGGACGCGTGGCAGCCGATGCTGGTCCTTCTCGGTGTGGTCGGAGCGGGTCTGGCCGCCCTGTACGGACTGGGGCTTTGGCTGGCGGCAGTGCGGACCCCCCTCGAAACCGGTCCGTTCGCCGGGGGGCTCAAGCCGGGCGAGCACGCGGTGTCCCGGTTTCACGTGCGCTGGTACGCGGTCACCATGATCTTTCTGGCCTTCGACATGGAGATGCTGTTCATGTACCCGTGGGTGAAGGTCGTCTCCGAGGTGGGCGCCACGGCCGTCGTGGAGATGTTCCTCTTCCTGGGGATCCTGTTCGCTGCAGTGGCCTACGCCTGGCGCGAGGGGGCCCTGAGGTGGATCTGAGGAGCCTGCTGCGGCGTACCGCGATGCAACGCCCGGCGGTGCTGGCGGTCGCACTGCCCGGTGCGACGGAAGTCCGGCTGGCGGTGGAGGCCGAGGTGCGTCGGCAGGGGTGGCCGGTGGCGGACGCCCCTGCCGACGCAGACCTGTTGGTCATCTGCGGTGCCCCGGAGTCGGAGGGCGCGGAGTGGCTGGATGGCATCCAGCGGTCGATGCCGGAGCCGGCCGTGCGGATCGTGGTGCAGGAAGCCGGGCAGGTCGCACGCGCGCTCGACACGGCGAGGAGCGGTCTGACGGACAGGGCGGCGACCCCGGGTGAGGCCGACACGGGCAACCGCCCGGAGGCTGCGACGAGTGAGGCGCACGACGGGCAGCACGGGCACGGACCTGCCCACCACCATGGCGTACCCCACGGCAGTTCCGGGCCCGATGCTCCAGACGAGCAAGGGCATCACAACCACTCCACCAATCATGGCCACGGCGACCAGGCGGGCCATTCCGACCATGAGGGCCACGAAAACCACCAACCTGACGACCATGCGGCCCACATGGATCACCAAGATCATTCCGGCCCAATGGATCACATGGGGCACCACATGCACGCCACGGGTGAGGTGGCAGGGCTGCCGATGGCCGAACGGAGCGACGATCGGGACGAGTTGAGGCTCGACCAGCTGCACGTGCCCATTGGCCCGGGCCTGACGGACTGGCCCATGGGGCTCATTCTCCGACTCACCCTGCAAGGAGACGTCGTACAAGGTGTCGAGCTGGATCACCTCCCCGTGCCTTCCGGCCTTCGACTGCCCTTCTGGGACGAGCCGTGGCTGCGGGCCGCGCAGGGCGAGGAGGTCACCAGGGGCAGTGCCGCGCGGCGGCGCTGCGAGTCGCACCTGGACAGTGCGGGACGGCTTCTGGCAGTCGTCGGCTGGCGCGACGTCGCAGCGCGGTTCCGCCGGCTGCGGGACGAGCTGCTGGCGGGGGCGTCTCGTGAGGGGATCAGCAGGAGCCTGCGCGGAGCATTGCGCAGGGTGGAGCGATCGCGCACCCTGCGCTGGTCGATCACCGGGCTGGGGGAATTGTCGTCGTCCAGAGCACAGGCGGCAGGAGTGACCGGGCCGGCGCTCGCCGCGGACGGGGACGCCTACGACCGGCTGCGGATGTGGCTGAGCGAGATCGAGCGCTGCCTCGAAGGGCTCGACGACGAACGGTTGTTGACGCCGGACGAACTCAGCGGCCCGCGCGGACGGCTCGACAGATCGCAGCCGCCGTCGCGTGCGCTGCTCGACACCCTGCCGGAGTTGCTGACCGGCGCCGAGTTCGCCTGCGCACGGATCATCGTCGCCAGCCTGGACCCCGACATCGAGGAACTCGCGCTCGCGCCCGTGCCCGGGGCGGCCCATGTCTGACGCCGTGCCCCTGTGGGCAACCGTCGTCCTTCCAGCCGCCTTGGCCGTGGCCGCTGTGGTCACGGCCGGGTTCGACGCCGTCCTCACCGGGTCGGCCGAGCGTGGTCCCGCCGACAGCGTCCGGGAGGCCGGGCTACGTGCCGTGGCCCCGTTACGGGAAGCCCTGCGGCTGCTCGTCCAGCAGCCGCGTCGTACGACGGCCGCGGATCGGCCGCTCGGAAAGCTGGGCGTGGTGCTGGTTCCGGTGGCCGCGGTGCTGGCGGGTGCCGTACTGCCGTGGGGCTTCCGTGCTGTGAGCGATCCGTCGGTCGGTGTCGTGTGGTTCAACGCCATGGAGGCGCTGGCCTGGGCGGCGGTGTGGCTGGCGGGCTGGGGGCCGAACTCGGCGCTGTCGCTGATCGGCGGGTACAGGTTTCTCGCACAGGGGCTGGCGTACGAACTTCCGCACATGTTCGCGATCACCACCGCCGCTCTCGGAGCAGAGTCCCTGCGGGTCGGGGACGTGGTCGCGGCCCAGGACGGGCTGTGGTTCGCGGTGTGGATGCCTGTGGCGTTCGTCGTCTATCTGCTGAGCGCGCTCGCGATGGCGTTCTGGGGACCGTTCGAACATCCGCTGTCGCGGGACGCGGCCGGCGGCGCCGCCGCCGAACTGGCGGGCGTGGACCGGCTGGTGTTCCTGGGCGGGCGGTGGCTGCTGCTCGTGGTGACGGCCGGCTTCAGCGTGCCGCTGTTCCTCGGCGGAGGGCACGGACCGCTGCTGCCGGGCTGGGCGTGGACGTTGCTGAAAACCGCGGCGGTGCTGGCGCTGCTGGTGGCCGGGCGCCGTCTGCTGCCCACGTTGCGGATGGATCGGTACATGGAGCCGGCATGGATGGTGCTGGTGCCGCTGACGCTGCTTCAGGCGCTGGTCGTGGCCGTCGTCATCCTGAACCGATGAGGAGATGATGGCCGTGCTCGACGACGTGATCTTCTGGGTGCTGGCCCCCTCGGCGGTGGCCAGTGGCGTCATGGTGTTCCGGTTCGACTCGATGGCCCGTGCGACGTACGCGCTGCTGACTTCGCTGCTGTGCGTGGGCGGTGAGGTCCTGCTGCTCGGGCTGGACTATCTCGGGGTCGTGATCGTGCTGATGATGACCATCGAGATGGCCATCATGGCCGTCTTCATGGTGATGTACATGATGAACCCGGCCGGGCTCATGCCGATGACCATGCTGCACAACAAGAAGGGCGCGGCCCTGATCTGCGCGGCGGTCTTCGCCGTGCTCGCCGTCGGCATCCTGCTCGCCCCCTGGCCGTCTCAGCGCGGCAGGCCATCCGACGATCCCACTATGGATCTGGGCTTGTCGCTGATGGGGCCGCAGATGCTCACCATGATGACCCTGGGACTCACCCTGTTCGCCACCATCGTCGCCACCGTCGTCCTGGCCACTCGCCGGGGCCGCTACGACCGGTACGGCGACGACCTGAAGGCACGTACCGCCGAGGACCCCGTACGGGGAGGGCTGGGCCGGTGAACCTTGAAGTCTTTCTGCTGCTCGCCGCAGCCCTGTTCAGCATCGGCCTGTTCGGCGCTCTCACCCAGCAGTCGATCGTGATGCTGATGATGGGTCTGGAGCTGATGCTGGGTGGCGTCATCGTCGGTGCGGCGGCGGTCTGGCGCTACGTCGCCCCGGCGGCCGCCGACGGACAGGTGCTGGTGGTCCTCGCGGTCACGGTCATGGCGGTGGAGATGGCGATCGGCTTCGCCGTGGTCACGGCGCTGTTCCGAGCGCGTGAGGTCGACATGACCGACATGGCGGCGGAGTTGAAGGAGTGAGCGCGCTGCTGTGGGCTCTCGTCACGCTGCCGCTCACGGTGGGGATGCTGCTGGCGGTCGTTGGCCGCCCGGCTGACCGGTACGCCCCCGGCGTCGCGGTCGGCACGTCCGTCGCCGCGTTCGGCCTGGCTGTCGTGGTGGCGTTCGAGCACCCGCGGACCGAGGCGCCGCTGCTCGAAGGGCTCCCCGCTGAGCTCGCGGTCGACGGGCTGTCGGGCCTCATGGTCGTGACAGTCACGGCGGTGACCGCGGCCGTCCTCCTGTTCAGCGTCACGGACATCGGACCGTCAGAGGCCCGTGCCCGCTTCTTCGGACTGATGCTGGTGTTCAGCGGTGCGATGCTGACCACGGTCACCGCGACCACACTGCCAATCCTGCTCATGGCGTGGGAGGTCATGGGCGCCACCTCCTGGGCATTGATCGGCTACTGGTGGCGCGACCCCGAGCGCGGCGATGCCGCCAACACGGCCTTCCTCACCACCCGCGCCGCCGACCTCGGCCTCTATCTGGCTGCCGGGGCGGCGCTGGCGAGCGGACAGGCCCCCTCCCTCGCCCTCGACGAACTCCCTGCCACGACGGGCGCCTGGTCCACGGTCGTTACCGTCGGCGTCATCGCGGCCGCCTTCGGTAAATCGGCCCAGCTTCCTTTCAGCTTCTGGCTGTCCAGGGCCATGCAGGGCCCGAGCCCGGTCTCCGCCCTGCTGCATTCGGCGACCATGGTCGTGGCCGGGGCGTATCTGCTGCTTCGCCTGGAGCCACTGCTGTCCGCGTCCGGGTGGGGCGGGCCTGTCGTCGCGTGGACGGGTGCGGTGACGGCGGTCGTGCTCGGCATGGTCGCCGTGGCGCAGAGCGACCTCAAGCAGTTGCTCGCCGCTTCCACCTGCGCCCAGATCGGCTTCATGGTGCTCGCCGCCGGGACCGGCGCTGTCACCGGCGGGACCCTCCAGCTCATCGCGCACGCCGCCGCGAAGTGCCTCACTTTCCTCGTCGCGGGCGCCTGGCTGACGACCCTCGGCACCAAAGCACTTCCCGCCCTGCGCGGCGCGGCCCGGCGGCACCGCACAGCAGGGATCACCTTCAGCGTCGCCGCGCTGACCCTCGCCGGAGTCCCCCCGCTGGCACTGTGGGCGGCCAAGGACGTACTCCTCGCCGGCGCCCTGGAAGACACCGCTGCGCTGTACGTCACCGGAATGGCCGCCGCTGCCATCTCCGCGGTCTACAGCGCCAAGGCCCTGTGGTTCGTCTGGCAGCCGGCTGCCGCGACGGACGACCGTACGGAGCCGCTGCCGTTTGCGACGCGAGTGCCGCTCGCGGCTCTGGCCGTCGCTTCTGCTGCTCTGACCGTCACGTCCTTCCCACCCGTACGGGACGCCGTCGAGCGCGTGCTCGGCGACGAGGCACAACCCGAACCGCACATCTGGGAGTTGGCGCTGTCCGGTGCACTCGCGGTCGCCGTTTCGGCCGTGGTCTGGCTTTGCGGCCCTCAACTCCTCAGCGTGCCCCACCGGATCACCTCTTGGGGCGTGGACTGGCTGCGCCTGGAGAACGCGGCACGCGCGTTCCTCGTGCGCCCGGTCATGAGACTTGCCGATGCGCTTGCCGCCTTCGACGACCGGGTGCTGGACCGCGCCGTCGAAGGCACCGCCCGCGGGTCGGTCCGGCTGGCTCAATGGACCAACGCCCAGGTGGAGCGGCTCGTCGACGGCGCCGTGGAAGGCGTGGCAGACGGGGCCCGGGTGCTCGGCCGCTTGGCGCGAAGACCGCAGACGGGGCAGCTGCACCAGTATCTCGCCCAGGCGGTCGCCGCCTTCACCGTCCTCGCCGTCGTCCTCGTCCTCGTGAGGTGACCGCCGTGCTCACGGCCATCGTCCTGCTCCCGACCGCCATGGCGGCCCTCCTGCTGTGCGTGCCCCGCAGCGCGCCCCGCGTCCTGTTCCTGTCGGCGTGGGTGGCGACCACCGCCACCGAGCTGGCGCTGACCGTGATCGTCTGGGCGGGCTACCGGGCCGATGGCGGCATGCAGTACGAGACCCGGGCCCGCTGGATCCCGAGTGCCGGCATCAGTTACCACGTCGGCGTCGACGGACTGTCCCTGCCACTGGTGGCCGTCACCTGCGTGCTGTTCCTCGCCTGCGCGCTGTACGCGTGGCGCGAGACGCGGCGGGTCAGGGAGTTCGCGGCGCTGTTCCTCTTCCTGCAGACGACGTGCCTTGGCCTGTTCGTGGCCCTGGACCTGATCCTGTTCTTCGTCTTCTTCGATCTGTCCATCGTGGCGATGTACTTCATCATCGCCGGATGGGGACACAAGCACGCCGCCCGCGCCGCACTGAAGTTCTTCCTCTACACCTTCCTCGGCTCCCTCGCCCTGCTGCTCGGCTTCATCGGCCTCTACCTGGCCGCAGACCCGCACACCTTCGACATCGTCGAACTGACCCGCGCCAACCCCCTGGCCGGACGCTCCGCTTACGGAGCCCTGGTCCTCCTCGCCATCGCAGTCGGGCTGGCGGTGAAGACCCCGACCGTGCCCTTCCACACCTGGCTGCCGCCCGCCCACACCGACGCCCCCGCCGCCGGGTCGGCGATCCTCGCCGGCGTGCTGCTGAAGATGGGCACGTACGGCTTCCTGCGCATCGCCATGCCCGTCCTGCCCGACGCCTGGCGCGACTACGCGCTCGTCTTCGTCGTCGTCGGCGTGGTCTCCGTGCTGTACGGAGCGCTCGTCGCCCTCGCCCAGAGCGACTTCAAGCGGATGGTCGCCTACACATCCGTGAACCACATGGGCTACATCATCCTGGCGATCGGCGCGGCAGGGGCCGTCGGAGCCGGCCAGGAAGAAGCCCGCCGCCTGGCCGTCACCGGATCGGTCTTCCAAATGGTCAGTCACGGCCTCTTGACCGGCGCGCTGTTCCTGCTGTCCGGCGTGCTGTACGAACGCGGACGCACGTATGAGATGTCCGCGTACTCGGGTGTCGCCGAGCGGGCGCCCGTCTTCGCCGCGCTGACCGGTGTCGCCGCCTTCGCCTCGCTCGGGCTGCCCGGCTTCTCCGGCTTCATCGCCGAGTTCCAGATCCTCACCGGGAGCCTGGGACCGGAGCCGGTCGCCACCGGCCTTGCCGTGCTCGGGATCCTGATCACCGCCGGCCTGTTCCTGCGTGCCCTGCAGCAGGTCTTCCTCGGGCCGCTGCAGCTGCCCGCCGCCGCGCCCGGTGCCGACCGGCCGTTCCCCGACCTTCGCCTCCACGAAGCGCTCGCGATCGTCCCCCTGCTGGCCTTGGGAGTCGTTCTCGGCCTCGTACCCCGATTCGTCCTCGACGTCATCGAACCGGCCTCCCGCGCCGTGCTGGAGCTGCTCGCGCGATGAACGAGATGACCGGGATGAACGAGAACCCCCTCGACCTCCTGCCCGAGGTGCTCCTGGCTGCCTCCGCGGTGCTCGGCCTGCTGCTCGGAGCGTGGTTGCCACGTCGCCGTCAGTGGCTGACCGGGGCCTTGGCGGGTGCAGCCTGCATCGGGGGGATCGTGGCTGCCGCGATCGCCGCGGCCGGACCGGTGGAGACGGCCTTCGGTGACTCCTTCGCCATCGATCCGGTCACGGCCACCAGCAGGATCGTCATCCTGAGCGGCACCGTGCTCGTCCTCGCGCTCGCAATGCCGCGCATGCACGCCGACCCGCGCGAGACCGAGTTCTACGTCCTGCTCCAGCTCGCCGCTGTGGGTGCCCTCGTACTGGCCGGAGCTCAAGACCTGCTGCTGCTCGCAGCCGGCTACCTGCTGGCCGGCGTGCCCGCCTACGCGCTCGCCGGATTCCGCAAGGACAGCCCTGGTACCGAGGCGGCCTTGAAGTACTACGTCGTAGGCGCGCTCCTCGGCGTCCTGATGCTCACCGGCATCACCGTCCTGCTCGCCGCCGGGCGGGCAACCGCGTACCCCATGCTGCGCTCCGAGCTCGCTGAGGCACCGGGCGGACTGGTGGCGGTCGGCACGCTTGCCCTGCTCGCCGGTGTCCTGTTCAAGGCCGGAGGCGTTCCCGGCCACTTCTGGGTACCGGACACCGTCCAGGGCAGCCCGGCCCCGGTGGCCGCCTTCCTCACAACCATCCCGAAGATCGGCGCCCTGGCGGCCCTCTACCGGCTCGCCGCCGTGCCGCTCGCCGACGCCGACCTGCCCTGGGCCGACCTGGTGGCGGTGCTCTCGGTCGCCTCGATGACTCTGGGCAACCTGGCAGCCTTCTTCCAGCAGGACGTCAAACGACTGCTCGCGTACTCCACCATCAGCCAGGTCGGCTATCTCCTGCTCCCGGTGGCTGTCGCCGGACGCACCGACCTCGATCAGGAAGCGCTGCTGTTCTACCTGGCTGGATACGCGCTGACCAACCTGGGGGCTTTCGCAGTCGTCTGCGCACTCCCTGACGCGCAGGCCATCGACGACTACCGAGGTCTGGCACGGGCGCACCCGGCCCTGCTGGCCTCGCTCGTCGTCTGCCTGCTGGGCCTCGTGGGCACGCCCCCGACGGCAGTCTTCCTCGGCAAACTGGAGGTTTTCAGCGCGGCCGTCGACGGTGACTACACCTGGCTGGCTGTCGTCGCAGCCGTCAACACCGTGGCTTCCCTCTTCTACTACCTGCGCTGGATCGGACCGGCGTTGCTGTCGCGCGAACCCGCGGGTGACACCCGTACGACATCCCGGACAGCCGCGGTGATCGCCTTTGGGGCGGCCACGGGATCCGTGGTACTCGGGCTGGTCGCGGGGACCGTCCTTGACGTACTGGGCGGGCAGCTCGCGCCCTGATCAGCCGTGGGTGGCCGCCGAGTTGTGCCAACCAACTAGTGGGGCCTTCGGGCACCTCCTGCTTGTCGTCATGCTCATGCTGGGCGTGTTCGCCATGCACACGATGGGTCACCCGGAAGGGTCGTCCGGGCACGGCATGAGCAGCGGCGCCACGTCGGCAAGCGCAGGCACGCACCAGCACGGCACGGCCGAGGAGGCCGCAGCCGCTGAGCCACAGGCCCAGATCGAGGCCATGACAGACCACGGGACCGAGGCGTCGTCCACAACGTCACCGGTACATGATCTTCCGAGCGGCATGGACCCGATGTCCGTCTGTTTGGCGGTCCGCACCGTGCGGCTGATCGCGCTGTTCCCGCATGCGCTGCTGGTCCGTCGGCAGGAGCCGCTGACCGCCCTTCTCGCTCGAGCGATGGCCTTGGCGCGCCCCCTCACGCCCCGACGAGCACCGGCCAGGAATGTGCGTACGGGACGCCGTGGCCAAAGGCGGAAGGGGACGGGGACATGAGGTGAAGGAGGCCGACGCGACGCCATCGCCCGCCTCAGAGCTCCTGGTTCCCTCTCCTAATCCGTCTTCCGGCTTGCGTAATCAGCGTCACTGCCAAGCCCCCACCTGCGAGGGGCGCCGCTGTCATGCTGCGGGACCGGGGTCCGGTACCGGCCTTCCCGGTGTTGTGAAGGCGGCGAGCACTGTGGCGGTGATGTGCGCGGCGGCGCGGTCAGAGGTGAGACGGCCGGCGCGGATCTCGTCAGCGGCGCTGTTCATCACCGAGTGCAGGACGTTGACCAGCCACGCGATCGACAGATCCGTGCGGAAGACCCCTTCGGCACGGCCGTGGGCGACGAGCGTCTCGACCCGGGCAGCGGGGCCGCTGTGCAGCTCACGGATACGCCCTGCGGGCAGTTCTCTCTGCGCTGCGACGAGCAGGGCACGCGCCTCGTCCACCAGGTGCCAGCTGGCCTCGATGTAACGCGCCAGGGCGACGAGGGGATCCCCGGTGAGATCGACCGCGTCCAGCGCCTCGTTGCCCCGGTCGATGGCGCGGATCATCGCCGCTTCGACGACGTCCGCCCGGGAGGCGAAGTGCGCGTACAGCGTCACTCGGCCCACGCCCGCGGCGCGTGCGATCTCGCTGAGGCTCGCCTCGGGGTTTCGCCCCAGGCACTCGGCTGCTGCCTGAACGATCGCGTCGATGCTGCGCAGGGCGTCGGCGCGCTTGGTGGTGCTTTTGCTGCCCATGGCCCACACCCTACCCGAATAAGTCGTACAGCACTGTTTGGCTTACGCTCACATGTGACTTAACCTGAACAGGACTGTACGGCTTATCGATGAGGGGTGACGTCATGAGTGACACGGAAACCACCAGTGCACCCGCACCGGAAGCGCCCAATGCACGGCGTTGGCCGATCCTGGGCCTGCTGGGGCTGGCCCAGCTGATGTTGATCCTCGACATCACCGTGGTCGCGATCGCCCTGCCTCACATGGGCGCCGAGCTGGACCTGGACCGCGCTGCCCTGACCTGGGTGGTCAGCGGCTACGCCCTCACCTTCGGCAGCCTGATGCTGCTCGGCGGCCGGGCCGCCGACCTGTTCGGCGCCAAGCGGGTGGTCCTGGCCGGACTCGCCGTTTTCACCGCCGCATCCCTTGCCGCCGGACTCGCCACCGGCGCGCCCCTGCTGCTCGCCGCCCGGATCGTCCAGGGAGTAGGCGCCGCGATGCTCTCGCCCGCCGCACTGTCGGTGGTGGTGCGGCTGTTCGACGGCGACGAACGCAACCGTGCACTGGGCATCTGGTCGGCGCTCGGCGGCGGCGGCGCGGCCCTCGGGGTGCTGCTGGGCGGGCTGATTACAGCCGGGCCGGGCTGGACCTGGGTGTTCTTCGTCAACGTCCCCGTCGGCCTGATCGTCCTCGTCACGCTCGCCCGGATGCTGCCCGACCTTCCCCGGGTGGCCTCCGGATCTCTCGACGTGCCCGGCGCCGCCCTGGTCGCCGCGGCCACCGGCGCCCTCATCTACGCACTGATCCGCGGCGGCGACCACGGCTGGCTCAACACCGGCACACTCGCCTTGTTCGCCGTCTCGGCAATCGCCTACGCCGTCTTTGCCGTCTGGCAGCGCCGGGCGGCTGCGCCGCTGATGGACCTGCGTCTGCTTGGCCGGCGGCCGGTGGTGGCGGGCGTCTTCGTGATCGCGGTGGCCACGGCCCTGATGGTGGGGGTGTTCTTCCTCGGCTCGTTCTACCTGCAGAACCACCAGGACCAGGGCGCCCTGATGACCGGGGTGCTGTTCCTGCCGGTGGCGCTTGTGACCATGGCCGCCGCCACCGCGTCCGGCCGTGTGATGGGACGCCTCGGAGCCCGGGCCCTGGCAGCGGTGGCCCTGGTAGTCGCAGCCGCCGGATTTCTCGTCCCGGTGCTCTGGTCCGGCACCGCCGTCATGGTCACCGGCGTGAGCATCGCCGCGGCCGGACTGGGCGCGTTGTTCGTCGCTGCCTCGGCCACCGCGCTGGGCAGCGTCGCCCCTCACGAGGCCGGTGTGACCTCCGCGATCGTCAGCACCTTCCACGAGTTCGGCGCATCGGCCGGTGCCGCAGTCGTCTCCAGCGCCGCAGCCGCCAGCATCGCCACCGGTACCGGCGCCACCTCGGCAGCCGGCTTCGACCACGCCTTCCTCACGGCCACGGCCATCGCCGCAGTCTCGGCCGCCGTCGCAGTGTGGCTGATCCCGTCCACCAATGAGTAAGCCGAGACGCTGCCGGACGCCCATCGGCTGCCGGGCAATCCCGCGTCGCAGACCGGGGCCACTCCCCGGACGCGTGGCTGAACAGAGGGGGCTGTGACTGTCAGGTCGGTGGGGAGGACGGCGCCTGACGGGTCAGGCGGCCATCATGACGAGCATGGCGCACATCGTGCCGCCCATGCCGACGTGGGCCGTCAGGGCCGCCCCCGGTGAGGTACCCGGTGGGCGACGGCGACTTCGCTTGCTTGCTGCTGCGTCTGCCCGGCGCTTGTCTCCTCCCTGCCGGGCCCTGTCCCAGACGGAGATGGCCAGGGAGGCAGCGAAAAACACGACTGCGTCGGGCAGGGCGAGCAGCCGCCGCGCCCAGCGGGCCTTGCTCGCGCGGTGGCCCACATCCGCCCGGCGGTCAGTGCCGCGGAACCGCGCCCACACGGACGCGACGATCGAGATCAGGAAGTACACGGCGAGCGCGATCAGTACGACACGCCACACAGCAACGGAGTCCCCGACCGACCGAGGCGCTGTGGGCGGCGCTGTACGTCATACCGTGGGCGGCCGTCCCAGAGTGGTCCATGCCCTCCATGCCCTCCATGCCCTCCATGCCGGCCATGGCGGCCATGGCGTCCGTCGTCCCGGTGGACCCATGCCCGTGGGCCATCCCGGCCATCGAGTGCCCGCCGAGAGCCAAGACCGGCTGAGAGTCAGTGCCCGGCATGGCGAGTGTCATGATCACCATGGCGGCACTGCCGATGATGTGATGTGTCCAGCGGCGGCCGTGCCGCCAGCCGTGCAGCCGAGCCTGGTGTACGGCAGAGGCCAGGCCACCGAGGCCGATGCCGGTGAACGCCGCCACCCACCACAAGCTGTGGTCCCCGAAGCCGATCGCCGTCGTGGGCAGGAACATCGCGGCCATGCCACCGGCCATGACGAGGTCGCCGGCGGCCGCGAACCGGGCCTCTCTGCTGTCGGCTGCGGCCAACCGGGCCGTGCTCACGACGGCCACGACTGCGGAAACCGCAGCAAACGTCCAGGTCAGAGCTGAACTTCCCATCGTTGCCCTCCGCATCGACCGCGCCGCAACGCCCAATGCGCCGGGCGTCGACCGTCGTCCCTTGGCTGTTATCTACTGATGTCCTTAGACGTCATCTCATTCGGTAAGCCTGCGGTAGCAGATGAGGGTGCAGGCAATGCTGGTGAAGGCGAGGAAGTGGTCGGCCTTGCGCTCGTAGCGTCGGTGGAGGCGGCGGCAGCCGGCGAGCCAGGCCATCGTCCGTTCGATGGTCCAGATCGGATTGCATAAACGTGCAGCAGTACGTATAGTCATGCCATCAAGGATGGAGGACGTCATGGCGGTACGTGCGGCGGTGGCCGGAGCGAGTGGGTATGCGGGCGGTGAGCTGCTGCGTCTGCTTCTCGCGCACCCCGGGGTCGAGATCGGCGCCCTGACCGGCAACTCCAACGCGGGGCAGAGGCTCGGCGCGCTGCAGCCGCATCTGCTGCCGCTGGCCGACCGGGTCCTGGAGGCGACCACGCCCGAGGTGCTCGCCGGGCAGGGCCGTCGGCATGACGTGGTGTTCCTCGCGCTGCCGCACGGCCAGTCCGCCGCCGTCGCCGAGCAGCTCGGGCCGGACGTGCTGGTCGTGGACATGGGCGCCGACTTCCGGCTGAAGGACGCCGGCGACTGGGAGAGGTTCTACGGCTCCCCGCACGCCGGCACCTGGCCCTACGGGCTTCCCGAACTGCCGGGTGCCCGCGCCGCGCTGGAGGGGTCCAAGCGTGTCGCGGTGCCCGGTTGCTACCCGACCGCCGTGTCCCTGGCCCTCTTCCCGGCCTACGCCGCCGGCCTCGCCGAGCCCGAGGCCGTGATCGTCGCCGCCTCCGGCACCTCCGGCGCGGGCAAGGCGGCCAAGCCGCACCTGCTGGGCAGCGAGGTCATGGGGTCCATGTCGCCGTACGGCGTCGGGGGCCTGCACCGGCACACCCCCGAGATGATCCAGAACCTCGGCGCGGTCGCCGGTGAGCCGGTCTCCGTCTCCTTCACCCCGACCCTCGCACCGATGCCCCGCGGCATCCTCGCCACCTGCACCGCCAAGGCGAAGTCCGGCGTCACCGCCGAGGCCGTCCGCGCCGCCTACGAGAAGGCCTTCGCCGACGAGCCCTTCGTGCACCTGCTGCCCGAGGGCCAGTGGCCCGCCACCGCGTCCGTCTACGGTTCCAACGCCGTTCAGGTCCAGGTCGCGTACGACGCCGCCGCGGGCCGCATCATCGCCATCGGCGCCATCGACAACCTGGCCAAGGGCACCGCGGGCGGTGCCGTCCAGAGCATGAACATCGCCCTTGGTCTCGACGAGACCACCGGACTGACGACGATCGGAGTCGCCCCGTGAGTGTGACGGCAGCAAAGGGATTCACGGCGGCCGGTATCACCGCCGGGATCAAGGAGAGCGGCAACCCCGACCTGGCCCTCGTGGTCAACACCGGTCCCCGCCGCGCCGCCGCGGGCGTCTTCACCTCCAACCGCGTCAAGGCCGCGCCGGTCCTGTGGTCCGAGCAGGTGCTGAAGAGCGGGCAGGTGTCCGCCGTCGTCCTGAATTCCGGTGGGGCCAACGCCTGCACCGGGCCCAAGGGCTTCCAGGACACCCACGCCACCGCCGAGAAGGTCGCCGAGGTGCTCGGGACCGGCGCGGGCGAGGTCGCCGTCTGCTCCACGGGACTCATCGGCGTACTGCTGCCCATGGACAAGCTGCTCCCGGGCGTGGAGACGGCCGCCGGTCAGCTCTCCGAGCACGGCGGCGAGAAGGCCGCCATCGCCATCAAGACCACCGACACCCTGCACAAGACGTCCGTCGTCACCAAGGACGGCTGGGTCGTCGGCGGCATGGCCAAGGGCGCCGGGATGCTGGCCCCCGGCCTCGCCACCATGCTCGTCGTCCTCACCACCGACGCCGACCTGGAGGCCGGCGCGCTCGACACCGCGCTGCGCGCCGCCACCCGCGTCACCTTCGACCGCGTCGACTCCGACGGCTGCATGTCCACCAACGACACCGTGCTGCTGCTGGCCTCGGGCGCCTCCGGCGTCACCCCGGCCCACGACGACTTCGCCGAGGCCGTACGGGCCGTCTGCGACGACCTCGGGCAGCAGCTCATCCGGGACGCCGAGGGCGCCAGCAAGGACATCAAGGTCGAGGTCGTGAACGCCGCGAGCGAGGACGACGCCGTCCTGGTCGGCCGCACCATCGCCCGCAACAACCTCCTCAAGTGCGCCATCCACGGCGAGGACCCCAACTGGGGCCGCGTGCTCTCCGCCATCGGCACCACCTCCGCCGCCTTCGAGCCCGACCGGCTGAACGTCGCCATCAACGGCGTCTGGGTCTGCAAGAACGGCGGCGTCGGCGAGGACCGCGAGCTGGTCGACATGCGCTACCGCGAGGTCCACGTGATCGCCGACCTCGCCGCCGGCGACGCCACGGCCACCATCTGGACCAACGACCTCACCGCCGACTACGTCCACGAGAACAGCGCGTATTCCTCATGAGCACCCGCAAGCACACCGCGCTGCCCAAGGCGCAGATCCTCATCGAGGCGCTGCCCTGGCTGACCCGGCACCACGGCAAGACCGTCGTCATCAAGTTCGGCGGCAACGCCATGATCGACGAAGACCTGAAGGCCGCCTTCGCCCAGGACGTCGTCTTCCTGCGCCACGCCGGCCTCAAGCCCGTCGTCGTGCACGGCGGCGGCCCGCAGATCAGCGCCGCGCTCGACCGGCACGGCATCGTCAGCGAGTTCAGGGCCGGCCTGCGCGTCACCACCGAGGACGCCATGGACGTCGTACGGATGGTGCTGGCCGGGCAGGTCCAGCGCGAGCTGGTCGGGCTGCTCAACCAGCACGGACCGCTCGCCGTCGGCCTCACCGGCGAGGACGCGCACACCATCACCGCCACCAAGCACCAGCCCCGGATCGAGGGCGAGCTCGTCGACATCGGGCGGGTCGGACAGATCACCGAGATCGACACCGGCGCCATCGAGGCGCTGCTCGCCGACGGCCGCATCCCGGTCGTCTCCTCGATCGCCCGCTCCGAGGACGATCACCATGTCTACAACGTCAATGCTGATACGGCGGCTGCGGCACTCGCTGCGGCGCTCGGCGCCGAGACTCTCATGGTCCTCACCGACGTCGAGGGCCTCTACGAGGACTGGCCGCACTCGGACGAGGTGATCAGCCGCCTCACCGCGTCCCAGCTGGAGAAACTGCTGCCCGACCTGTCGTCCGGCATGGTGCCGAAGATGGAGGGCTGCCTGCACGCCGTACGCAACGGCGTCACCACCGCCCGCGTCATCGACGGCCGGGTCCAGCACTCGATCCTGCTGGAGATCTTCACCGACGAGGGCATCGGCACGATGGTCGTGCCGGACGAACAGGGGGAGTCGTGAGCAACACCGGGGACGCCGCGGGCAACGCGGAGCTGACCGAGCGCTGGCAGGGCACGCTCATGAACAACTACGGCACGCCCCGCCTGCCCCTGGTGCGCGGCGAGGGCGCCCGGCTCTGGGACGCCGACGGCAACGAGTACCTGGACTTCGTCGGCGGCATCGCGGTCAACGCGCTCGGCCACGCCCACCCGGCGGTGGTGGAGGCGGTGAGCCGGCAGATCGCCTCCCTCGGCCACGTCTCCAACCTGTTCATCGCCGAACCGCCCGTCGCCCTCGCCGAGCGGCTGCTCCAGCGCTTCGGCCGGGACGGCAGGGTCTACTTCTGCAACTCCGGCGCCGAGGCCAACGAGGGCGCCTTCAAGATCGGCCGGCTCACCGGGCGGCAGCACATGGTCGCCACCGAGGGCGGCTTCCACGGCCGCACCATGGGCGCCCTGGCGCTGACCGGCCAGCCCGGCAAGCAGGAGCCGTTCCGGCCGCTGCCCGGTGACGTCACCCACGTGCCCTACGGGGACGCGCAGGCCCTGGCGGCGGCGGTCACCGAGGAGACGGCCCTGGTCGTCATCGAGCCGGTCCAGGGCGAGAACGGCGTCGTCGTCCCGCCGCCCGGCTATCTGAAGGCCGCCCGCGCCATCACCGCCGCCACGGGCGCGCTCCTCGTCCTGGACGAGGTGCAGACCGGCGTCGGCCGCACCGGCCACTGGTTCGAGTACCAGGCGCACGAGGGCGTCCTGCCGGACGTCGTCACCCTCGCCAAGGGCCTCGGCGGCGGACTGCCGCTGGGCGCGACGGTCGCCTTCGGACGCGCCGCCGATCTCCTCCAGCCCGGCCAGCACGGCACGACCTTCGGCGGCAACCCGGTCGCCTGTGCCGCCGGACTCGCCGTCCTCGACACGATCGCGGACGAGGGTCTGCTGGACAACGTGAAGCGGCAGGGCGAGAGGATCCGCGGCGGAGTCGAGGCTCTCGGCCACCCGTTGGCCGGGCACGTCCGGGGCGCCGGACTCCTCCTGGGTATCGTGCTCACCGAGCCGCTCGCGCCCCAGGTGCAGCAGGCGGCTCAGGACGCCGGAATCCTGGTGAACGCGCCCGCCCCCGATGTCGTACGGCTGATGCCCGCGCTGAACCTCGGCGACGACGTGGTGGACGCCTTCCTCGGGGCCCTGCCCGGCATCCTTGACCAGGCGGCCCACGCGGCCCACGGGGACGGACGATCCGGAGAATGAGACGACGATGAGCCAGGCGCAGGAGCACGATCAGACGGCGGGGCCCGCCCTGCCGCAGACCCGCACCGCACGCCACCGGCGGATCGTGGACATCCTCAACCGGCAGGCGGTGCGCTCGCAGAGCCAGCTGGCGAAGCTGCTCGCCGACGACGGGCTGACCGTCACCCAGGCGACGCTCTCCCGCGATCTGGACGAGCTGAACGCGGTGAAGATCCGCAACACCGACGGCGACCTCATCTACGCGGTGCCCAGCGAGGGCGGCTTCCGCACCCCGCGGGCGCCGCTCGGCGAGTCGGCGAAGGAGGAGCGGATGCGGCGCCTCTCCGCGGAGCTGCTGATCTCCGCGGAGGCCTCGGCGAACCTCGTGGTCCTGCGCACCCCGCCGGGTGCGGCGCAGTTCCTCGCCTCGGCCATCGACCAGGCGGAGCTGCACGACATCCTCGGCACGATCGCCGGCGACGACACGCTGATGCTGATCAGCCGGGAGCCGACGGGCGGGCAGGCGCTGGCCGACCATCTGCTGCGGCTGGCGCAGAACGGCCACTGAGCGGGTGCCGGGGCGCTGGGGGCGCTAGGGCCTGTCTGACAATTCCCGTCGTCGCCCGGAGGGCGGCCTCGCGGCGTCAGGTGCGTGCTCTCGGCGTGCCGGGCGTAGAGCCTCGTACTGGGTGTACTTGGCTCTGCGCCCGGTGCGGCGAGAGTGCGTGCA
>NZ_JBHXNW010000029.1:89176-95839 GCF_042717365.1 Streptomyces sp. NPDC058534 | reverse complement strand
AGAATCTGTCGGCAACGCACCCACGCTGCCGAGCGGACCGGCTTCCACCACCTGCACGCCACCCCAGTCCACCCCCTCACCCCGAGGATCGGACCCACCGATGGCGACCGCACACGGCCACGCCGCGCCCGAAAAGCCCGAAACACTCAGGCAACCACAGAATTCTAGAGACGTTTCGTGGCTCGGACGACTGCGGAGTGCATTCCGCGCGCCACCTCGTGGGTCGGGGTGAGGGTGATGTTCTCGAAGCCGGCTGAGGTCAGGCCCTCCTGGTATTCGGCGAAGGACAGGGCGCCCGCGATGCAGCCGGCGTAGTCGCCACGTTCGGCGCGCTGGGGCGGGGTGAGTTCGTTGTCGGCGACGACGTCCGAGATGCCGATGCGGCCGCCGGGGGTCAGGACGCGGAACATCTCGGCGAAGACGGCGGGCTTGTCCGTGGACAGGTTGATCACGCAGTTGGAGATCACGACGTCGATCGTGTCCGCGGGCAGCGGGACGGCCTCGATGGTGCCCTTCAGGAACTCGACGTTCGTGGCACCGGACTTCCTCTGGTTGGCCAGGGCGAGGGCGAGCATCTCCTCCGTCATGTCCAGGCCGTACGCCTTGCCGGTGGGGCCGACGCGGCGGGCGGAGAGCAGGACGTCGATGCCGCCGCCGGAGCCGAGGTCGAGGACGCGGTCGCCCTCGTGGAGGTCGGCGACTGCGGTGGGGTTGCCGCAGCCCAGAGATGCGACGACCGCCTCGGCGGGGAGGGCGTCGCGCTCGTCGGTCGTGTACAGCGTGGCGCCGAAGCCGTCGTCGAGTTCCACCTGCCGCGGGCCGCAGCAGGTGGAGCCGCCGTCGGCGACCTGGGTCGCGGCTGCCGCGTATCGCTCACGGACGGTCTCGCGCAGGTCGGTGGTGGGCTGGTCGCTCATGGGGTGCCTCCTGGGTTACCTGGGTTTCCTGGGTCACCTGGGGTACGAGGTCCGGAACTGGTTGCATTAGTGACTGTCGATACAAGCTTGCACCCTGGATCGGAGTTCGTCAATATAGAAGTATGTCGAAACAGGATGTCGCCGACGGATGCTGTCCGAGGCTGTTGGCGCCGATCTCCGCGCTCGTGGCGACGAACTCCTCGCTGGCCTGGAGGGGCAGGATGCCTCCGTGTCCGAAGGCGAGTCCGGCCAGCAGGTAGAGGGGGATGGGTGAGAAGCCCACCCGGCCGGCGTGCACGGGCGTCTGTCCTCCGGTTCGGATCGGTGGCGGCGTCTGTGCGCCTTCTCGGCCGAAGGCACGGCGGGACACGACGCGTCGTGACGTAACGTACTTCTCGGATCTCGGGTCTCGGATCTCAGGTCTCGGACGGAGGGCACCGGGTGCCCCGGCCCCGCTCGTACCGGTGCGGGTCGAACAGCTCACCGGCCACGCCGGCGAAGACCAGGCCGGCGGCGATGAGCAGTCCGTGGGCCAGCACCAGGCCGGTGGCCAGCGCGCACAGCGCGGCGGCGAGCAGCAGCCAGGCCCGCCGGTACCGGTACTCGCGGGGGCGGCGCGGCCGGCCGTCGGCGAGGGCCCCCGCGAAGTGGGGGTCCTCACGGTGCAGACGGGACGCGATCTCGCTGAGGCGTTGGTCATCGGGCATGGGCACGTTGCCCCCCTTCCGCGTCGGTTGGGGCCCGGGGCCGGGGAGTTGACTCCAGCCTCGCCCGCGGCGGATGCCGGGCACCATACAGATTGGTACCCAAATCCAGCGACGTCGGATGTGTAGGGAAACGTGCAGATCTTGTCGCGCCTATCGAGTTTCAATAGATTCGCAGCGCAGGCCAAGTGCCGGCCCGGGGGCCTGCTGCGCCGGGAAGCCGCGGACGGCGGGTGACCTCCGTAGTCTGGGAGAAGATCTGCGTGTCCCGCGCGCTCGCGGGGGCCGACCCGGGAAGGACCGCATCGTGATCATCTTCGGCACCAAGGGATACCTCTACCAGCTCGCGATACTGACGCTGGTGTGCGGACAGTGCGGGAATCCCTCCGCGCACACGCTCAGGAAGCGCGTCACGAAGTTCACGCTGTTCTTCGTGCCGCTGTTCCCGTTCTCCACGAAGTACGCGACGCAGTGCACGTTCTGCGGCGCCGAGCAGCAGGTGTCCAAGGAGCAGGCGGAGCAGCTCCAGTCGCAGGGTGGCGTGGGCGGCCCCGGCGGCGGTGGCGGCGGGCAGGCGTACGGGGCGTCGCCGCAGCAGCCGTACCAGCAGCCCTAACTGCGCTACCGGGGTCCGCCCGCGCGGTCAGCCGGTGATCTCCACCTTGCCGTTGCGGGAGTCGGGGCGGGCCGAGGCCGCCTCCGGTGCGTCCTGGCCGGCCGTGTCGGCGGAGTTCTTCGCCGTGATGCCCTTGAGCAGGGACGCCAGGTCGACGCCGGTGGTGGAGCCCAGCAGTTCCATGCCCTGCGCGACGTTGTCGGCGACCGTGCGGGTCAGGCGGCTCGCGCCGTCCGTCGAGATGACCGTCATCTTGTCCACGGCCGCGAGCGGCTCGGACGCCTTCGCCACCACCTGCGGCAGCACCTCGACCAGCATCTGGAGCACGGCCGCGTCGCCGTACCGGTCGAAGGCGTCGGCCTTCTTCTCCATCGCCACGGCCTCGGCCGCGCCCTTGGCGCCGATCGCGGCGGCCTCCGCGTCACCCTCAAGACGCACGGCCTCGGCGATCGCCGCACGCCGGGAGCGCTCGGCCTCACCCTGCTTGAGGCCCTCGATGGCCTCGGCCTCGGCCAGCGCGCCACGCCGCTGCTTCTCGCCCTCACCGGTGAGCCGGGCCCGCTCGGCCTCCGCCTGGGCGGCGGCGATCCCCGCGGACCGCTCGGCCTCCGCCTGCTTCACCCGCGCCACCCGGCGGGCCTCCGCCTCCTGCTCGGCCGCGTACCGCTGGGCGTCGGCGGGCTTGCGCACCTCGGTGTCGAGCTGACGGTCCTTCAGCGCGGCCTGCCGCTCGGCGACCTTCTCCTGCTCGGCGAGGATGTCCTGCTGCCGGGCCGCCTCGGCGAGCGGACCCGCGGCGTTGGCGCGGGCGGACGCCTGGTCGGTCTCGGCCTTGATCTCGGCCTGCTTCAGGTACAGCGTGCGCTGCGCGACCGCGATCTCCTCCTCGGCCTTCAGCCGCGCCTGCTCGGCCGCCCGCCGGGCCACGGCCTCGGCGATGTCGGCCTCCTGCCGGGCCCGTGCCGCCTCGGGACGGCCGAGGTCCTCCAGGTAGGAGCCCTCGGTGGTGATGTCCTGGATCTGGAAGGCGTCCAGGACCAGGCCCTGCCCGGACAGGCTCGCCTCCGCCTCCTCGGCGACCTGGCCCGCGAACGCGGCCCGGTCCCGGATGACGTCCTCGACCGACATCCGGCCGACGATCGCGCGCAGCGCGCCGGACAGCACCTCCTGCGTGAAGCCGACAATGCCGTCCTGCTGCATCAGGAACCGCTGCGCGGCAGCGCGGATCGCGTCCTCCGTGCCACCGACCTTGACGATCGCGACACCTTCCAGGTTGGCCTTCACACCGCGCAGCGTCACCGCGCCGCGCACGGCGACCGGGATGTGCCGCGAGGAGAGGTCGAGCGCGAACCGCTGCTGCACGAACGGCACGACGAACACGCCACCGCCGACCACGACCTTCTGGCCGCTGTTGTCGGTGAACACCCGGCCCGTCTCCGGGTCGGTGGACTTCTTGCCGCGCCGGCCGGTGACGATGAACGCCTCGCTCGGGCCGGCCACCTTGTAGCGGCTGACCACCACAAGTGCGAGCAGCACCACGAGTACGACGACTCCCAGCACCGCGATGACGACAGGACTCATGACAACGCCCCCGAATCACAAAGAAAGACAGAACAGAGAGACAGAGAACAGAGAGACAGAACAGAGAGAGGCAGGGACGCTCAGCGGTCCACCGGGCGGACCACGACCGACGTTCCCGTCGGCACCGCCTCGACCCACACCTCGGCGCCCCGCGCCACCGGCACCGCGCTGCGCGCCGCGCACTTCAGCGGCTGACCCGCGAGCCGCAGCAGCACCTCGCCGTAGCCCTCGGCCGGGATGGCGGTCACGACCTTGCCGGAGGTGCCGAGCAGGTCGTTCGTACTGGGCGTGACGGCGGTCTGGTCGCGCATCAGCGCCCGGCTGAAGCGGTACGTCAGCCAGGCCGCGCCCACTCCCACGACCGCGCCGGCCCCGGCGGCCCCCGCCGGTCCGGTCCAGCCGCTGCCGAGAGCGATGGCGCCACCGAAGCCGGTCATCGCCACGAACCCGGCGACGACCGGCAGCGACAGCCACCCCTCCAGGACGCCGTCCAGCGCTCCGTCGAGCGCGCCTTCCAGCAGTCCGTCGAAGACCAGCGACAGGGCGAGCAGCACAACCCCCGTGATGCCGAGCCCGAGAAACCAGGCCATGTGTGCCGTCCCCCTCTCGCCCTTCGCTGAGCTCCGGTGAGAAGAATCCTCACATCCGGTGCGAGGCCGCGTCATTGCCGTGTTCCGGCAATCTTTACGCGTTCTTGATGCCACCCTCGGCCTCTTCGGGCGCTCCTGGAACCGCGCCCGGCGCCTGTACTGTCCTTCCTCAAATGGGAACTCATACGGGGAGCGTTCCGAATCAGGTTCCGCAGGGCGACGCGTACGCGCACATGGTGGTGTGCGGTGACGACGGGCTGGCGCACCGGCTCGCCGCCGAACTGCGCGGCGTCTACCGCGAACAGGTCACCCTCGTCGTCCCGCCCTCCGGGCGCCGGGTGCGCCAGCCGGTGGTCGGACGGGCCCGGGCGGCCTCGGCGGCGCTCCTTGACATGGTCAACGCGGCCGTCAACCGGACCGGCAACGGCGACCAGGGCGGCGCCGGCCGCGAAGGCGCCGGCCGTGAACTGGAGGCCACCGAGCCGACCGAGGACGTGCTCGCGGACGCCGGTGTCGAGCGGGCCGGCGCGCTGGCGCTGGTGTACGACGACGACGAGACCAACATCCGCGCGGCCCTGACCGCCCGCCGGCTCAACCCCCGGCTGCGGCTGGTGCTGCGCCTGTACAACCGGCGCCTGGGCCAGCACATCGAGGATCTCCTCGACCAGAGCGCCGCGCTGGCGACCGGTGACGGGCGGTCCTCCCGCTTCGACGGCGTCGAGTCGTCCACGACGGTGCTGTCCGACGCCGACACGGCCGCGCCCGCGCTGGCGGCCACCGCGCTCGTCGGCACCAGCAAGATCGTGGAGACGGACGGCCTGCTGCTGCGCGCGGTGGAACGGAACCCGCCCCTCCCCGGCCAGGTGGCCGACCCCGGCCTGTGCACCCTCGCGCTGCTCTCCGCGACCAGCAACGATCCGGCCGGGGCGGACGGTTCGGAGGACAGCGGGGAGGGTCCGCAGCTGCTGCCCGACGCGGCGGCGGTCCAGGCGGCGACCGGGCGCGGGACCGTGGTCCTTGAGCAGGTGTCGTACTCCGGACCGTCGCTGCCCGCCGGGCGCGCGAGTGTGCCGCCGTTCGCCGAGCTGTTCTCGCGGCGGCTGCGGTGGTCGCTGGCCGGTCTGGCGGCGTGCGTGGTCGCGCTCGCCGTGGCGCTGATGGTGGTCACGGACGACCATCCGCTGCACGCGACGTACGTGACGATGCTCGACCTGTTCTCCATCAACGAACCCGCCCACAACGCGGACATCGGCCGTCAGATTCTTCAACTTCTCTCCGGTTTCGTGGGGTTGCTGTTGCTTCCGGTGCTGCTGGCGGCCGTACTGGAGGCCCTGGGGACCTTCCGCACCGCTACGGCGTTGCGGAAGCCGCCGCGCGGGATCGGCGGGCACGTCGTTCTGCTGGGTCTCGGCAAGATCGGCACGCGGGTGCTGACGCGGCTGCGGGAGATGGACATCCCGGTGGTGTGCGTCGAGGCCGATCCCGAGGCACGGGGGATGGCGACCGCCCGGCGGCTGCGGGTGCCGGTGGTGCTGGGGGATGTGACCCAGGAGGGCGTCCTGGAGGCCGCCAAGATCCATCGCGCGCACTCGCTGCTCGCGCTGACCAGTGTGGACACCACGAACCTGGAGGCGGTGCTGTACGGGCGGTCCGTGCGGTCCGGGCTGCGGGTGGTGCTGCGGCTGTACGACGACGACTTCGCGACCGCCGTGTACCGCACCCTGCGGGCCGCTCACCCCGGTGCGCTCACCCGGAGCCGGAGCGTGACGCATCTGGCGGCGCCGTCCTTCGCCGGGGCGATGGTGGGGCGTCAGATTCTGGGGGCGATTCCCGTGGAGCGGCGGGTGTTGCTGTTCGCGGCGGTGGAAGTGGCGGGGCATCCGCAGCTGGAGGGTCGGACGGTCGGGGAGGCGTTCCGGGCGGGGGCGTGGCGGGTGCTGGCGCTGGAGGTGGCGGACGGGTCCGCCTCCGGCGAAGGTGAGGCGGATGAGGATGTTGACGGGCCTCGGGAGTCTCGGTTGGTGTGGGATCTGCCCGACACGTATGTCCTCCGGGGTGAGGATCGGGTGGTGTTGGCGGCCACGCGGCGGGGGTTGGCGGAGTTGCTGGGGCGGCGCACGCGGCAGCGGTCCCCTGGGTAGGGGGTGGGCGGCGTGTGGGTGGGCGGGGTCGTAAGGGCTCGGCCCCTACGACCGGTCTCATATAAAAAAAAGAAGCGGGCGACCAAAAGAAAGGTGTATATGAAGGTGGGGGGC
>NZ_JBHXNW010000029.1:46801-89166 GCF_042717365.1 Streptomyces sp. NPDC058534 | reverse complement strand
CCGGGGGGGGGGGGGGGGGGGGGGGGGGGGGGGGGGGGGCGTTCGGGGCCGGCCCCCACCCCCCCCGCCAGGGGGCTCCGCCCCCTGGACCCCCGGCCTATGCCCACCCACCACCCGTCTCGGTAGCTCAGGAGGCGAGCTCGAAACGACTCACTACGCGCCGCGCGGCAAATGCCTCTCCGCGAAGTCCAGTTCCAGGCGGACCTGCTTGATGCGTTCGTCGACGACCAGGGAGCCGTGGCCCGCGTCGTAGCGGTAGACCTCGTGGAGGGCGCCGCGGGCCTCCAGGCGTTTGACGTAGTTCTCGACCTGGCGGATCGGGCAGCGTGGGTCGTTGACCCCGGCCGAGATGTAGACGGGGGCCTTGACGTCGTCGACGTAGGTCAGCGGGGAGGATGCCTCGAAGCGCTCGGGGACCTCCTCGGGGGTGCCGCCCAGCAGGGTGCGGTCGAGGGCCTTCAGGCCCTCCATCTCGTCGTGGTACGCGGTGACGTAGTCGGCGACCGGGACGGCGGCGATGCCCAGGGTCCACGCCTCGGGCTGGATGCCGATGCCGAGGAGCGTGAGGTACCCGCCCCAGGAGCCGCCGGTGAGGATGAGGCGGCCGGGATCGGCGAGGCCGGACGTGACCGCCCATTCGCGCACCGCCGCGATGTCCTCCAGCTCGATGAGGCCCACCCGGTGCTTGAGGGCGTCGGTCCAGGCGCGTCCGTACCCGGTGGAGCCGCGGTAGTTGACGCGGACCACCGCGTAGCCGTGGTCCACCCAGGCGGCCGGGCCGGCGGCGAAGGAGTCGCTGTCGTGCCAGGTCGGGCCGCCGTGGATGTCGAAGACCGTCGGGAGCGGGCCGGTCGTGCCGGCGGGCTTCTGGACCAGGGCGTGGATGCGGCCGCCGGGGCCCTCCACCCACACGTCCTCCACCGGGACCGAGCGGGGCGACTTCATGCCGGGCGGGTCCAGGACGACGCGGCCGGTGGTGGAGCGGACGGCCGAGGGCTCGGCGGCCGAGGACCACAGGTACTCCACGGTGCCGTCCGGGCGGGCCGTCGCCCCGGAGACGGTGCCCGCGGGCGTCTCGATCTCGGCCAGCTCGCGCTCGGCGAAGTCGTAGCGGAACAGCTCGCTGCGGGCCTCGAAGCCGTGCACGATCAGCAGGGCGCCGCCGTCCGGGAACCACTCGGCGCTGACGTCGCCCGGCAGCTCCAGGGCGAGGTCGGTCTGCTCCCCCGTCGCCACGTCCCACACCAGCGGCTCCCAGCGGCCCCGGCGCTGGTGCCCGATGAGCAGGCGGGTGTCACCGTCGACCGGCGCGAAGCCCAGGACCTCCAGACCCAGCTCCTCCTCGCCGCCCTTCGTGTCGTCCAGCTCGGCGACCGTCGTGCCGTCGGGACGCAGGACGCGCAGCGCCGAGTGCATCGCGTCGCCGTGCTCGGTGTGCTCGATCGCGATCAGCGTGCCGTCGTGCGAGAGGTCGCCGACGCCCGCGGACTCGCGGTGCCGGTAGATCTCCGCCGGGGCGGCGCCGTCCCCGCGCGCGAGGTGGATGGTCGTGCCCTCCTCGTCGGTGGAGCGGCCGACCACCGCCGTACGCCCGTCCCGGCCGAGGGCGAGGCCCGCCGGGTAGGAGGGGTCGAGGCCCGGCACGGCCGCCTTGTCCTCACCGCCCGCGAAGGGCTGGCGGCGCCAGACACCGAACTCGTCGCCGTCCTTGTCGTCGAACCACCAGATCCAGTCGCCGTCGGGCGAGAGCACGCCGTCCGTCGTGCCGTTGGGCCGGTCGGTGACCTGGCGCTGGTCACCCGACGAGCGGTCCCAGGCGTACAGCTCGTACGTCCCCGTCGCGTTCGACACGAACAGGGAGCGGTCCGGGGCGTCCTCGGCCCAGTCGGGAAGGGACACCCTGGGCGCCCGGAACCGCTTCTCCCACTCGGGCATCTGCTCGCCCTGCGTCTGCCGCTCGTCCGACTCGTCCGACTCGTCCGACTCGTCCGACCGAACGGACCCGTTGCTCTCAGTCATGGCCCCATACTGCCCCGACCTGCCGACAACGCGCAGACGGGATCCCCAGCCTGTGGACAACCTCGCCCGTCCACCCGTCTGCCACCACGTTTTCCACAGCCCCGAAGCAGGGGCGCACAGGCCCGCCCCGTACCGTGGAGGGCGTGTACCGGTTTCTGCTGACGCCCCGATGGTGGGGGATCAACGTCTTCGTCGTCCTGGCCATCCCCTTCTGCATCTTCATGGGTTCCTGGCAGCTGGGCCGCTTCGAGGACCGGGTGCAGGACCACGAGACCGCGACCACCCAGCACGAGGAGGCCCGCCGGGACGCGCCGCGCCCCCTGGCCGAGCTGCTGCCCCTGGACAAGTCGACCGTCGGCAAGCAGACCACCGTCACCGGCCGGTACGCCGACCAGCTGCTCGTGCCCGAGCGGAAGCTGGACGACCGGGAGGGCTACTACGTCCTCACGCTGCTGCGCACCGACGACGGCCGCGCCCTGCCGGTCGTACGCGGCTGGCTGCCGGGCGAACCCGACCCGGCGAAGGTCCCGGCCCCGCCCACCGGCGAGGTCACCGTCACGGGAGCGCTCCAGGCCCCGGAGTCACCGGGCAGCAACGGCGTCAGCGGACGCTCGGGATGGCCCGCCGGGCAGACCGGCTCGATCAGCGCGGCGACGCTGCTGAACCTCGTGCCCTACGACGTGTACGACGCTTGGACCACGCTGAACAGCGGCGACTCCGGGATGCGGGCCGTGCCCGTCAGCGCGCCGCAGAACAGTGGCCTCGACCTGAAGGCGTTCCAGAACCTCGGCTACACCGCCGAGTGGTTCGCCTTCGTGGGCTTCGTGATCTTCATGTGGTTCCGGCTGCTGCGCCGCGAGGCCGAACTCGCCCGGGACGCGGAGCTGGGGCTGGCCGTGGAGGACGCGGAGGACGTCGAGGCCACGGAGACCGACGCCGAGAACGCCGGGGAAGAGACCGAGCGGGCAGCGCGGCCCAGCCCGTCCAACGCCTGAGCAGGCGCCCCTTACGACTCCGTGCCCGCCAGCACACCCGTCCAGTACACGGTGCCCACGCACGCGTTGGACACCGTGGCCGTGGCCGAACCGGATCCGCTCTCCGGGGTGTACGTCACCGACACGCTTCCGTCCGCCGGTCCGTCCTCGTTGAGCAGCTGGGTCGTGGGGCCGGCCTCGGCGCCGCTCGTGGAGGTGCCGCCCGCGGCGGTCGTGTCCCCGGTGGGCGAGGGGTCGGGCGAGGGCCCGCCGGTGCTGCCCCCGGTGGTGCCGCCGGTGGTGGGACAGGTCTCCGAGGGCACCCAGGCGAACTGCACCTCGTACCCGGAGGCCGGCGCCAGGGTCAGCGCCGTGGTCTCCAGGGACGGGTCGGGCAGTCCCGCCGCGGCGTCGCCCGCCACATGCCGTGCCGTGCCGATCCTGGAGGCGTCCGCCGCTCCCTGCGAAGCGGTGACCACGTTGCCGGGGCCGGTGACGGTGCAGCCGTCCGAGGAGACGTTGGTGACCCGGAACGAGCCGTAGACCACGCCCGCGGAGTCGGGCTCGGCGATGCCGGCGACGGCCGGTCCGAGCTGCTTCGGCGTACACGCCGGAACGCCGGCGGCGACGCTGGGCGACGGTTCGGTCCCGGGCGCGGAGCCCGTGGCCGCGCCGCTCTCCTTGCCGTCGGGCGTCTCCTTGGGGCCGGTGCGGTCCTTGTCCTCGCCGGGGCCCGCGGAACCGGCGACGCCGCTCTGGCCGCCGGCCGGGTCCTTGCCCTGGGAGGCGCCGCCCTGGGCCTGCGAGGCGTGGCCCGCGACGGACGGGTCGGCGCCCGGGCCGGTGGAGTTGGAGACGTGCACGAGGGCGGGGACCGCGGTGCCGATGAAGAGGGCGGCGGCGGCCATCCCGACGACGGCCTGGCGCTTGCGGGCCCGCCGGGCGGGTACCGCGCGGCGCAGGTGTTCCAGGGTGCCGTCGCTCGGCTCGACGTCCTGGACGGCCTGCTGCAGCATCCGGCGCAGCGCCGGCTCGTCGGCGTCGAGCCCGTCCTGCCCTCGCGGGTCGGGGCCCTGGTCGGCGGGGCCGTGGTTCACAGTTCCGTTCCCAGCGTCGTGCGTGTGCTTCTGCTGCTCTTGCCGTTGCCCTTGCCCGGCCGGTCCGTCCGGCGGGCTCGGTTCGGTCGTTCTGTCCGGTCCGGCCGGCGCGGGCCCTTCCCGGGGGACGTCCTCGTCCTGCCGCGCGTGATCCTGCCGCGCGTGCTCGTCGCGGGCGCCCCGTCGTGCGTCGTTGCCGTCACTCATACCGGTGCCTCCATGGCCACCCTGAGCGCCGCGATGCCGCGTGAACCGTACGCCTTCACCGAGCCGAGGGATATGCCGAGCGTCTCGGCGACCTGTGCCTCGGTCATGTCGGCGAAGTAGCGCAGGACCAGGACCTCGCGCTGGCGGCGCTGGAGTCCCTTCATCGCCTTGATCAGGGAGTCGCGCTCCAGCTGGTCGTAGGCGCCCTCCTCCGCGCTCGCCATGTCCGGCATCGGCTTGGAGAGCAGCTTGAGGCCCAGGATGCGGCGGCGCAGCGCCGAGCGCGACAGGTTGACGACAGTCTGGCGCAGATACGCCAGGGTCTTCTCCGGGTCGCGGACGCGTTTGCGCGCGGAGTGCACGCGGATGAACGCCTCTTGGACGACGTCCTCGCAGGAGGCGGTGTCGTCGAGGAGGAGGGCGGCGAGGCCGAGCAGCGACCGGTAGTGCGCCCGGTACGTCTCGGTGAGGTGGTCGACGGTGGTACCCGCCGCCACCGTGTCGTCCGCGCCGTCGCGCTGGTTCGATATGCGGGCCGGCCGCGCTGCTGGCATCGGCGCGATCACCGGCATGCCACCGGCCGGACCGGCCACACGGGGACGGACTGACCGGCCGGGGGCCCGCACAGCGGGGCCACGCGTCGATGCGGTGAATTCGAGTACCTCTGCCACGCCTGTTGGACACGCCGACCCCCGTGAGGGTTGTACGTGTCGGGCGTCACGTTCCCGTGTCGGTCCTGTCCGTCGGGCAGCCACCCGGCTGACGGTGCGTCATACGCCCTCATCGTCCGCTCTTCCCCTATGTCCCATATGAACGAGCGTCCCCACGCCCGTCCTCGGCGTCCCCACGCCGACCCACGCGTCTGAGCGCCACGAATGGGTGACCGCAAAGACGCTCCCCGCCATCCGCACGGTTGCGGAGGGCGGGGAGGAAATCCTCTGACGGCACAGGTGCCGGGTACAAGTAGTCCGGACCAACTTCCGGATCACATCTCGTCCATGGATCCTACAAAGGAAACCAACAGTGGCCAGGGCATTTCGCCCCTCTGATGGGGCCTGATGGGGGTTCAGGCGAACTCGGCGGCCACCAGCTCCGCGATCTGCGCGGTGTTCAGCGCGGCGCCCTTGCGCAGGTTGTCCCCGCAGACGAAGAGTTCCAGCGCCGTCGGGTCGTCCAGCGCCCGCCGTACCCGCCCCACCCAGGTGGGGTCGGTGCCGACCACGTCGGCGGGGGTGGGGAACTCCCCCGCGGCCGGGTTGTCGAAGAGGACGACGCCGGGCGCGGTGGCCAGGATCTCCCGGGCCCGGTCGACGGTGACCTCGCCCTCGAACCGGGCGTGGACGGTCAGCGAGTGCGTGGTGACCACGGGGACGCGTACGCACGTCACCGCCACCGGAAGCTGCGGCAGCCCGAGGATCTTGCGGGACTCGTCCCGCACCTTCATCTCCTCCGACGACCAGCCGTCCTCGCGCAGCGACCCGGCCCACGGTACGACGTTCAGCGCGACCGGCTCCGGGAACGGCCCGGTGCCGTCACCGACGGCCCGCCGCACGTCACCGGGGTGCGTCCCCAGCTCGGTACCGGCCACCAGGGACAGTTGCCGGCGCAGCGTGTCCACGCCGTCCCGCCCCGCGCCACTGACCGCCTGGTACGAGGAGACGACCAGCTCACGCAGCCCGAACTCGGCGTGCAGCGCGCCCATCGCCACGATCATGGACAGCGTCGTGCAGTTCGGATTGGCGACGATGCCGCGCGGCCGCATCCGCAACGCGTGCGGGTTGACCTCGGGCACGACGAGCGGCACGTCCGGGTCCATCCGGAACGCGCCGGAGTTGTCGATCACCACGACGCCCTTGGCGGCGGCGACGGGCGCCCACCGGGCGGCGACCTCGTCGGGGACGTCGAACATGGCGACGTCGACGCCGTCGAAGGCCTCCTCGGTGAGCGCCGTGACCTCGACCTCCTCACCGCGCACGGCCAGCTTGCGGCCGGCCGAGCGCGGCGAGGCGATCAGACGGATGTCGCCCCAGACGTCCGCGTGCTGGGACAGGATCGTGAGCATGACCGAGCCGACGGCACCGGTCGCTCCCACGACGGCGAGCGTGGGCCGCCCGTCCCGTCCGGTGTCGGACATCAGCGGCCGGTGCCCCCGTAGACGACTGCCTCATCGCTGTCGGAGTCGAGACCGAAGGCGGAGTGCACGGCGCGCACGGCCTCGTTCACGTCGTCCTTGCGGGTGACGACCGAGATGCGGATCTCGGAGGTCGAGATCAGCTCGATGTTGACCCCGGCGTCGGAGAGCGCCGTGAAGAAGTCGGCGGTGACGCCGGGGTGGCTCTTCATACCCGCGCCGACCAGCGAAATCTTGCCGATCTGGTCGTCGTAGCGCAGGGAGTCGAAGCCGATGCCGGCGCGGTTCTTCTCCAGGGCGTCGATGGCCTTGCGGCCCTCGGACTTCGGCAGGGTGAAGGAGATGTCCGTCAGGCCCGTGGAGGCCGCGGACACGTTCTGCACGACCATGTCGATGTTGACCTGGGCGTCCGCGATCGCCCGGAAGATCGCGGCGGCCTCGCCCGGCTTGTCCGGCACGCCGACGACCGTGACCTTGGCCTCCGAGGTGTCGTGTGCGACACCGGAGATGAGGGCCTGCTCCACCTGCTTTTCCCCTTGCTTGATCGGCTCGCTGCTGACCCAGGTGCCCTGGAGTCCGCTGAAGCTGGACCGGACGTGGATCGGGATGTTGTACCGGCGGGCGTACTCCACGCAGCGGTGGAGAAGCACCTTGGAACCGCTGGCCGCGAGCTCCAGCATGTCCTCGAAGGAGATCCAGTCGATCTTCTTCGCCTTGCTGACCACACGCGGGTCGGCGGTGAACACGCCGTCGACGTCCGTGTAGATCTCGCAGACGTCCGCGTCGAGCGCGGCGGCGAGAGCGACGGCCGTGGTGTCGGACCCGCCGCGGCCCAGCGTGGTGATGTCCTTGCTGTCCTGGCTGACGCCCTGGAAGCCGGCCACGATGGCGACGTTGCCGTCGTCCACCGAGGTCTTGATGCGCCCCGGCGTCACGTCGATGATCCGGGCCTTGTTGTGGACCGAGTCGGTGATGACTCCGGCCTGGCTGCCGGTGAACGACTGGGCCTCGTGACCCAGGTTTTTGATCGCCATGGCCAGCAGCGCCATGGAGATACGCTCTCCGGCGGTCAGCAGCATGTCGAGTTCACGCCCGGCAGGAATCGGGGAAACCTGCTCGGCGAGATCGATCAGCTCGTCCGTCGTGTCGCCCATCGCGGAAACGACGGCGACCACCTGGTTGCCGTTCTTCTTCGCTTCCACGATCCGCTTGGCGACGCGCTTGATGCCCTCGGCATCGGCTACGGAGGAGCCTCCGTACTTCTGCACGACAAGGCCCACGTGCGCTCCTCGCTCAATCCGTCTCTGGTCCGCACGTACGTATATGTACTGCGGTCGGCTCATTTTACCGAGCGTCCCGGTTTCCCCCCTGCGGTATCGCATGGTGAGACCCGGGTACTCGCTCAGGCTGGCTCATGCCCAACCGGAGACGGGTCACTCGGGAAAGTGCGGCGTGTCACACGTTCACAAGTGTCTTCCCTTCACGTCGATACCGGGCCGGACTCAGTCCGCGAGTTCCTTGAGGGGCTCGGTGTCGAGGGTGATGCCGACGGGGTCGGGAAGCTTCACAGGGGCGCCGAAGGCACTGTTCACCTGCTGCCGGTAGCGGCCGTCCTGCGGTTCGGTGAACACGGTGACCGTGCAGTCGTCCCGGTCGACGAGGAGGTAGACGGGGATGCCTGCGGCGGCGTAACCGTCGGGCTTGTCGATTCGGTCGTGCGAGGTGACTTCCACGGCCATGAGCACTCCCTCGGCATCGGACCAGTCACCATGCCCCTTCGGGTACCCGTACGGTGCGAGAACGCCGCCCGGGCGAGCTCGCCCCTTGCGGTAGCCCTCGACCTTCACACCCCTGTCGACGTAAAGCCACAGCTCCGGACGATGTTGCATGCACAGCCTCTGCAACCAGGCGATGATCTGATCGTGGTTGCCGTCCGTCACTGCCTTGACCTGGACCTTCCCATTGATGAACTCCAGCCGCACGGTCTCCGGGGCATGGCGTTCGAGCTCCTCGAACTCCTCGACGGACATCTGCGGCCGGTGCTCGGTCCTGCGGGTCATGGCGTCGCCTCCTGCACGCTCACGGGCGCTCCACGTGAATGCGTTCCCGGCCCGCGCAGGCGGCCAGGGCGCGGATGTCGCCCAGGTCGTCGGTGAGGATGGGGGCGTCGTCGTAGGCGATGGAGGCGAGGACGACGGTCGCGTCGATGACGTCGGAGGTCTTGTTCTGCTGACAGAGCACGGCCGCCGCCTTCGCCATGGTCTCGGTCATCGGCAGCACCTCGCAGCCGTGCAGTACGCGATGCAGGGCCGCCGCCTTCGGACGTGTGTCCCAGCCCTGCGCCAGCACCCCGGCCGGGACGACCGGGGTTTTGCCCCTGCTGAGCGCCGTGTAGTGCACATGCAGGAAGGCCGGGTCGTTCTTCACAGCGGCGATCAGCGCGCCGGTGTCGTAGATCAGGTGACTCATGCGCTGCGTCGCTCCTCCGGCGTCTCCCCGAAGAGAGCGTCGACCCGCGCTTCAGCTGCGGACATCTCGCCGGGGGTCGGCCACCCGTACTCGTCGAAATGTTCCTCCATCGCTCGCATCCCCTCCCGGAGAAGGCGCCGGTTGCTGAGGTACTGCTCAAGGGCTCGGCTGATCACCGAGGAGATCTGCTCGTCCTCGGCGGCGGCGAACTGCCGCAGCGCCTTACCGAGCTCGGCATCAAGGCTCACACTGAACTTCACTTTCTCAGCCATATTACGACTGTAATCCGGTTGCTTCAGGGGTTCCAGCGCCTGGGCACGCGGAGGAAGGTGTCGGGCACGATGGCGTACTCCTCGTCCTCGGCGGCCGCCTCCGCAAGGCAGTTCTCACAGACGCCGCCGTCGAGCTTCACCGTGCGTTCGTCCTGGTCACAGATCCCGCAGACCATGATCACGCGGGTCACCTTGGCGCGCCGCGCGCGCTGCTTCGGGGGCATCTTCGACTCCAGTCGTCGGCGGGCGAGACCGCCCGGGTTGCTGACAGTGGGTGGCAGCCCTTCGGTCAGGGCTCGGGTGATGTCCTTCGGCGTCGCACCACGCGACAGCCACTCCTCGGCGAGAGGTTCGAGGGAACCGCAGTCGCCGTCACTGAGCGCCATACGCGGCTCGGCGGTGCGCAGTGCGGCGAGGGTGCGGTACGCGACGCCGACCGGCTCGGGTTCGGGTTCGGGTACCGGCTCGGGCTCGGTCACGTCCGGTACGGGGGCGGCCGTCGCTTCTTCGACCCGGGCCAGGCCGGGCTGGTGGTCCCAGGTCACGTCCGTACCGTGCCGCTCCCGCGCGAACACCGCCCACCACTCCGCTGACCTGCGGGTACGCGACCAGTACGTCCGCGTGACCCACCGCATGGTGTTGTCCTCGACGGTGATGTGTTCCTTGATCCAGCGCAGGTGGCCGGCGTGCGTGATGCGGGTCAGCGACGAGCGCATCGCCTGCTGGCCGTAGCGCGGATGCTCCGCCGCGAGCGCCTTGTGGCCCATCGCGTGGCCGGTGTCGAGGTGGTCGATGAAGACGGCGACCTCGGCGTCCCGGGGGATCAGGTGTGCGAAGTCCGGGTCCGCGACCGGGTTTTCGTCACCTGCGAGGCGCTTTCCGTAGCCCGGATTGGCCATGGGGTGGGACGCGGAGGGGAGGGCAGGACTAGTCTTGGCGTAAGCCACGGGCGAACCACTTCTTCGTTCCGTAGGTCAGGCCCCGGATTGGTGTTGGCGCACCGCCGGGGCCGACTCATTTGCTGGTCGTTTGCCGCGAACCTAGAGCGGCTTTACACAACGACGCAAGCTGATCACGGAACGTCACTCTTACGAGGTACACCGCCTCAACTCAGCTACAGACTTGGTTGGTTGGGAATTTCAACCAGACCAGAAACCCAAGGGAAGAGCTCGGGTCCCGGGGCTCAAGCTCCGGGCTGAACTGCGGCGATGAACGCAGCCCAGGCGGGGGGCGAGACCTGGAACTGGGGGCCGGTCGGGGCGGACTTGGAGTCGCGGACGTGAATGGCGCCACTGCGGGCGACCTCGACGCAATTACCGCCCTCGTTGTCGCTGTAGCTCGACTTGAACCACTTCAACTGGTCACTCACGGCTGATCACCATCCGCTCGATGAAACGGGCCGTCTCGTCGGGATCGAGGGCCCGCGTGCGGATCATGCTTAGCCGCTCGGTGACGCGGCTGACAACACCTGGATCGGCCGAGAGTTCGCTGGCGAACGCGCCCTCCATGAAGGCCAATCGCTCGTGGTCCAGCCCCTCCAGCAACACCATGGGCCCCATGAGCGCATCACTGAATGCTTGCTCGAAGGGAAGTACCTGCAACACCACGTTGCGCAGTCGGGACACCTCCAGTAGGCGTTGCAGTTGCGCCTCGTCCACCAACGGGCTCCGCAAGACCGCCTCATAGAGCACGAAGCTCAGCCCTACCGGCGGCTTCCGTTCGGTGAGGATCGTCTGCCGCTCCATCCGGGCGGCCACCCGCTCCTCCACCGTCTCCTCGTCCAGGGGCGGGATGCGGTTGTCGATGAGCGCCTTCGCGTAGGCCCGCGTCTGCAACAGGCCCGGCACCAGAGCGACTTCGTACGTCCACAGGCTCGTCGCCTCGCGCTCCCGCTCGATGAAGTCGACCGCCCGCGCGGAGTACCGCTCCCGGCGGACGTACTCCTTCGCCGCGCTCAGCATGCCCTGGGCGCCGCAGAGTTCGTCCGCGATGTCGAGGAGCCTGGGCGACGGCATCCGGACGCCGCGCTCCATGGACGAGATGGTCTCGGGGGCGTAGTTGGCGGCGGTGGCCAGGGCCTCGCGGCTGACGTTGGCGAGGGTGCGCCAGCGTCTGATCTGGTTGCCGCTGTAGCACCAGGCCGCGGGTGGCTGGGAGTTGTTGTTCGGTACCGGCACAGGGCCCACCTCCGGCTGGTCGTCGGCTACCGAGCGTAGACCGGCCGATGGCTACGTGTGACCGTGATGAACAGGATTCACCGGTCGGAGCGGATCACTTCACCGGCCGCAGCCCCAGCGGACCCGCGATCTCCTCCACCATGACCTTGCCGGCCTCCGTTTCCAGGGCGTCGTCGCCGAGGTCCTCGTCGGTGTCCAGGCCGTCGAGGGCGGCGAGGGGCTGGTTGAGGCGGACGTGGGCTACGACCGACTGGAGGGCGCGCAGGGTGGCGGAAGCCGTGGAGCCCCAGTTGGAGAAGTAGGAGAACTGCCACCACCACAGGGCCTCCGTGGTGCGGCCGGCCCGGTAGTGGACCATGCCGTGGCGGAGGTCGGTGATGACATCGGTGAGGTCGTCGGAGATACGGGCCGGGACCGGGGCCTTACGCGGCTCGTAGGGGTCGAAGACCTCCGAGTAGACGTCGATGGGGTCGAGGATGCGGGCGAGGTTCTCGCGGAGTTCGTCCACGTCGAGTTCCGGGCCCGGGTCGGGCTCGTAGCGCTCGTCGGGGACGATGTCCTCGTGGGCGCCCAGGCGGCCGCCGGCCAGCATGAGCTGGGAGACCTCCAGGAGGAGGAAGGGGACGGCCGAGTCCGGTTCGTCGCCCTTGGCCACTTCCGTGACCGCGACCAGGAAGCTTTCGATCTGGTCCGCAATCTGGACCGCGAAGTCGTCGGGGTTCTGGTTGGTCGCGTGCAGCGTGGCGTCAGACATCTAGGAGTCGTCTCCCCTCGAAGGCGCGGCCGAGAGTCACCTCGTCCGCGTATTCCAGGTCCCCACCCACCGGGAGGCCGCTGGCCAGGCGGGTGACCTTGAGGCCCATGGGCTTGATCATGCGGGCGAGGTACGTGGCCGTGGCCTCGCCCTCCAGGTTCGGGTCCGTGGCCAGGATCAGTTCCGTGACGGTGCCGTCGGCGAGGCGGGCGAGCAGTTCACGGATGCGGAGGTCGTCCGGGCCGACCCCGTCGATCGGGCTGATCGCGCCGCCGAGCACGTGGTAGCGCCCGCGGAACTCACGGGTGCGCTCGATGGCGACGACGTCCTTCGGTTCCTCCACCACGCAGATCACGGCGGGGTCGCGCCGGGTGTCGCGGCAGATGTTGCACTGCTCCTCCTGCGCCACGTTCCCGCAGGTCGCGCAGAAGCGGACCTTGGCCTTCACTTCCATGAGGGCCTGGGCGAGCCGTCGTACGTCGGTCGGTTCCGCCTGGAGGATGTGGAAGGCGATCCGCTGCGCGCTCTTGGGACCGACGCCGGGCAGTCGCCCGAGCTCGTCGATGAGGTCCTGGACCACGCCTTCGTACAACGGACTGCCGTCCTTCCTGAGGTTCCTGCACTACGTACGGTAGATGGCTTCCGCCGGTCTGAGAAAGGCGAACTCAGAAAGGCAGGCCGGGGATGCCGCTGCCGCCGCCCATGCCCTGGGCGAGAGGGCCGAGCTTCTCCTGCTGGAGGGTCTGCGCGTTCTCGTTGGCCGCCTGGACCGCGGCGACGACCAGGTCGGCGAGGGTCTCGGTGTCCTCCGGGTCCACCGCCTTCGGGTCGATCACGAGGCCGCGCAGCTCGCCGGAGCCGGTGACCGTCGCCTTCACCAGGCCGCCGCCCGCCTGGCCCTCGACCTCCGTCCGTGCCAGTTCCTCCTGGGCCTCGGCGAGGTCCTGCTGCATCTTCTGGGCCTGCTGGAGCAACTGCTGCATGTTGGGCTGGCCACCACCGGGGATCACGTTCGACTCCTGTCACTACGGCTCGTCACTGATTTCCCGTTCGGCACGAGCCTACGTGGTCCGGGCGGCCCTCGCCCCAGCACTCTTTCGAGTGATGTTGCCCGAGTCCTATACCTGATCAAGACCCCCTTCCGGGCGGAAAGACGGCGGAACCCACGGTGTCGCCACCCATTGGGCGGTAGGAAGGATTCCGAGCAGGCGCGGACGGTCAGCAGTAGGGAGTGCCGGGTGGGTCAGCCGGAGAAGCAGCCCGAGGGGCCGCCGCAGGACGGGCGGGACGAGCAGGGGGCGGCCGGAGCGCGGCCGGGCGACCTGGCCGGGCGGGCGTTTCCGCTCGGCGACTGGGCGCTGCCCGCCGACCGGCTGGACGAGCTGTACCGGTGGGTGGAGCGGGGTGCGCTGGACACGGCGGCCTGGTATCTGGCCGACCGGGTGTGGAAGCGGCGGGGCGCCGTGCTGCTGCGGGGCGGGGCGGCGGTGGGGGCGGTCGCCGGGGCGGCGCTGCCGCTGCTCGACATGTCCGGGGTGGTGGGCGGGGTCGCCCCCTGGGGGTACCTCGCGCTGCTGGTCGCGGTGGCGTGCGTGGCCGGGGACCGGTACTTCGGGGTCACGTCCGGGTGGATGCGGGACGTGGCCACGGCGCAGGCGGTGCAGCGGCGGCTTCAGGCGCTCCAGTTCGACTGGGCGTCGGAGAGTGTGCGGGAGGTGCTGGGGCCGGCGGACGGGACGGCGAGTGAGGCGGCGGAGCGGTGTCTGCTGGTGCTGCGGCGGTTCTCGGAGGACGTGACGGAGTTGGTGCGGGCGGAGACGGCGGACTGGATGATGGACTTCCGGTCCGGGGTCGCGCCGCTGGGGTTGCAGTCGGGGGTGGGGGGTGGGGTGGCGGGTGGCCGGGCCTCGGAGGCGGGGGTGGTCGGGTCGGGGCGGTTCTCGGCGCCTGCGAATGGGGCTCGGCCGAATATGCCTCGGCAGCGGCCGCCGGAGCCGAGGTGACTTGGCTCGCGGTGAGGTCGGTGCGGTGAGGTCGGTGCGGTGAGGTCGGTTTTCCGGTGACCGGCGTGGGGGTGGGCCGGGGGTGGGTGTCGCAGCCCGGCGTTGCGGGGTGCCGCTCTCTTTGGGACGGGTGCCGCCCCAGCGGCACGATTGCCCGCAGCTCAGCGGGAGCGGGTGTAGGTCAGGGTTTCGCCTGTTGTCGTGTTTGTGCGTTCCAGGGTGCCGTTTGGTAGGAGGGTGACCTCGGTGGGGGCGCCTGGGGTGCAGGTGGTGGACGGGCCTGTGGTCACCGTGGAAGGGCCGACCGTGACCGGGCCGTCGGGGGCCGGGGTGTCGGTCAGGGCGGCCTCGAAGACGCAGTGGTAGGTGCCGTTGCCCGCGGGGCCGTCGGCGGCGAGGGACAGGACCGTGTCTCCCACCTCGCCCTGCCGGATGGTCAGCCTGCGGGTGTGGACCCCGGACGCGTTGTCGATGGTGGTGGCCCATGTGCCCAGGTACGCCGTCGGGATCGTGCCCTTCCGGGTCGGCCGGTCCGCGTCGTCGACCGTCGGAGCCGATCCGTCCGTGCTCCGGGACGCGGAGGCCGTCGGCGTGGGGTCGCCGTCCGCCCGGTCGTCGCCGCCCCCGCTCATCAGGGCGTAGACCGAGCCGCCGGCGCCGAGCGCGACGACCAGGGCGACGGCGATCAGCAGCGCGGTGGAGCGGCCCCTGCGGGACGGGTCGTAGGGCGGGCCGTACGGCGGTGGGGGCCCGTAGGGCGGGGTCGGGCCGGTGCCGTACGGCTGCGGGTGGCCGGGTGGCGGCGGCGCGTTCCAGGCCGGGGACGGGACGGCGTACCCGTGGGCGGGCGGGGGTGTGGGCGGCGGGTTCTGGCCCGCGACCAGGGTGGGGAGGTGGTTCAGCGGGGCGCCCCCGCCGCCGCTGCCCGGCTCGCGCGGTGGCGGGGGTCCCGCCACGGGGGTCTGCGGGGCCGGGGACGTACCACCCGGCGTCTCCGATGCCCCCGGCGTCTCCGGGTTCTCCGTGTCCAGCAGCCGTACGGCGTGCCGGCCGAGCTGGGCGACCAGCGCGCCGGGCAGCCACGGGTCGCGGGAACGGCCGTCGGTGACCGTGTCCTGCGCGCCCGTGCGCTCCAGGACCTCGGCGAGGCCGGGGCGCGCGGCGGGGTCCTTCTTCAGACAGTCGCGTACCAGGTCGGCGATGCCCTCGGGCACGCCGTCCAGGTCGGGCTCCTCCTGCGCGATGCGGAACATCAGCGCGTGCACGCCGCTGTTTGCGGTGCCGAAGGGCAGCTCGCCGGTGGCGGCGTAGGCGAGGACGGAGCCGAGGCAGAAGACGTCGCACGCGGGCGTGATCCGGTCGCCGCGCACCTGCTCCGGCGCCATGAAACCGGGCGAGCCGACGAGCGCGCCGGTGCGGGTGAGCCCGCCGTCGGTGACCGTCTGGAGGGCCCGCGCGATGCCGAAGTCGATGACGCGGGGCCCGTCGATCGTGACGAGCACGTTGGACGGCTTGAGGTCGCGGTGGACGATCCCGGCGGCGTGGATGTCCTGGAGGGCGTGCGCGAGACCGGCCCCCAGGATGCGGACCGACCGCTCGGGCAGGGCACCGTGGTCGTGGCCGACGACCTGCTGGAGGCTGGGACCGGCGACGTACCCGGTGGCGAGCCACGGCACGGCGGCCTCGGTGTCGGCGTCCAGCACGGGCGCGGTCCAGTGGCCGCCGACCCGGCGCGCGGCCCCGACCTCCTGCCGGAAGCGTTCCCGGAACTCCTCCAGCGCGGCCAGCTCCTCGCGGACCAGTTTCACGGCGACCGTGCGCCCCCGGTCCGAGCGGGCCAGGTAGACGTGGCCCATACCCCCCGCGCCCAGCCGCCGCAGCAGCCGGTACGCCCCGATGTTCCCCCAGTGCTGAACGCCTGGGGGGACCCCCATCGGATCCCCGTCCCCCAGCTCGTGCATGTCGCCGCCGCCTTCCCCCCGAACGTGCGCAACAGAGCGAGGATAGTGCGGGCGCGCCCCTCGGTGCGGGGGTCTTGTGCGTGACGGGATGGCCGGTACGTCGACAACCTGTCGCGGAAAGCTCCGGACCGCAGACAGGACGCCGATTCCGTTTCCGCATCGCGGACATCTACCCTCGGCCGCATGACTCCTGAGCCCCACCTCCAGGCCGGCGCCGCCGTGAAGGCCGCGGACCGCGCGCACGTCTTCCACTCCTGGTCCGCCCAGGAGCTCATCGACCCGCTCGCCGTCGCCGGCGCGGAGGGGTCGTACTTCTGGGACTACGAGGGCAAGCGCTACCTCGACCTCGCCAGCGGACTCGTCTACACCAACATCGGCTACCAGCACCCCAAGGTCGTCGCCGCGATCCAGGAGCAGGCGGCGCGGATGACGACGTTCGCGCCCGCGTTCGCCGTCGAGGCGCGTTCGGAGGCGGCCCGGCTGATCGCCGAGCGGACGCCGGGCGACCTGGACAAGATCTTCTTCACCAACGGCGGCGCCGACGCCGTGGAGCACGCCGTGCGCATGGCGCGGCTGCACACCGGGCGGCCGAAGGTGCTGTCGGCGTACCGCTCGTACCACGGCGGCACCCAGCAGGCGATCAACCTCACCGGCGACCCGCGCCGCTGGGCCTCCGACAGCGGCACCGCGGGTGTCGTGCACTTCTGGGGCCCCTTCCTGTACCGCTCGCGCTTCTACGCCGAGACCGAGGAGCAGGAGTGCGCGCGGGCGCTGGAGCACCTGGAGACGACGATCGCCTTCGAGGGCCCGGCGTCCGTCGCCGCGATCGTCCTGGAGACGGTCCCGGGCACGGCGGGGATCATGATGCCGCCGGCCGGCTACCTCGCCGGGGTGCGTGAGATCTGCGACAAGTACGGCATCGTCTTCGTGCTGGACGAGGTCATGGCCGGCTTCGGGCGGACCGGTACGTGGTTCGCGGCGGACCTGTACGACGTCGTGCCCGACCTGATGACCTTCGCCAAGGGCGTGAACTCGGGGTACGTGCCGCTGGGCGGTGTCGCGATCTCCGGGAAGATCGCCGAGACGTTCGCCGAGCGGCCCTACCCGGGCGGCCTGACCTACTCCGGGCACCCGCTGGCCTGCGCCGCCGCCGTCGCCACGATCAACGTGATGGCGGAGGAGGGCATCGTCGAACACGCGGCGCGGCTCGGTGCCGAGCTCGTCGAACCGGCCCTGCGGGAGCTGGCCGAACGGCACCCGAGCGTGGGCGACGTGCGCGGCACCGGCATGTTCTGGGCGCTGGAGCTGGTGAAGAACCGGGAGACCCGGGAGCCGCTGGTGCCCTACAACGCGACCGGGCAGGCCGCCACCCCGATGTCCGCGTTCGCCGCCTCCGCCAAGTCCCACGGCGTGTGGCCGTTCGTGAACATGAACCGCACGCACGTGGTGCCGCCGTGCAACATCTCGGAGGCCGAGCTGAAGGAGGGCCTGGCGGTCCTGGACACGGCACTGTCCGTGGCGGACGAGTACACGGAGTAGCGAGAGGCAAGTGCACCGAGTAGCGGGAGGAGTACGCCGAGGAGCCCCTGCCCGCTTGCGGGCAGGGAGGGGCGCCGGCGCGTATGGTGGCGTGCTCGTACACCGTAGACATGTGTGCGAACCCTGCGAGCCCGCCCCGGGCACGCACGCCCCGCCCGCGACGAGGAGACGCCCGCCCATGCCCGGCCCCAGCGGCACCGGTGCCGTCACGCGCAGCACCCTGCGGCGGCAGATCGCCGACGCGCTCCGCGACGAGGTGCTGGCCGGGCGGCTCCAGCCGGGGCAGGAGTTCACCGTCAAGGAGATCGCCGAGCAGTACGGGGTGTCCGCGACGCCCGTGCGCGAGGCCCTGGTCGACCTGTCCGCGCAGGGGCTCCTGGACGCCGACCACCACCGGGGCTTCCGGGTGCACGAGTACTCGGTCGACGACTTCCGAGGCATGGTCGGGGCCCGCAGCCTCGTGACCGACGGGATGTTCCTGTCCCTCGCCGGGGACCTGGGGGGCGGGCCGGACCCGGACGACCCGCGCGTCGCCGCCGCCCTGTCCGGAGTGCGGCGCCGGGGCGAGGAGGCCCAGCGCGCCGCCGCGGCCGGCGACCTGACCGTCCTCATCGGCTACGACCTGCGGTTCTGGCGCGAGCTGGCCGCCCTCTTCGGCAACGCCTACCTCTCCGACTTCCTGCACCGGCTGCGCGTGCAGTCCTGGGTGTGCACGGTGCAGCACCTGCGCCGGCTCAGCGAGCTGCGCGGCGCGCTGTGGTCCGGGCACACGGAGCTGGTCGACGCCCTCGCCCGCCGCGACGTGCCGGGCGCGCGGTCGCTGGTGCACGCGTACAACGCCCACTCGCTCGCGCTGATCGAACGGCTCGCCCGGGACGACCGGGGGAGCACCGGGCGATGACCAACGGCTGAGGTGTCGTGGTCCGGCGCCAGATGGGTATGGGACCTGCACGCGACCCGCACCGACTACGCTTTCCTGACCCACCGTGCTGTGTGAGGAGCCCTCTTTTGGCCTGTGACCTGTGGCTGGTACCGCTCGTCGACGTCTTGTGCCACACGCCGGACAACCCGTTCGCCGAAGAACTCGCGCAATACGACAAGGTGCTCGCCGAGGCCGGGCTGCCGCCGGTCCCGGTGTACCAGTACATGCCGGGACTCACCGGCGAGGTCGGGCCGGTGGCCGGTTTCGACTACGACGCACTGCACTTCCTGCGCCGGGCGTACCTGCTCCAGGTGTGCGGGCTGCCGGTGACACCGGTGGACGAACTCGGCGGTGACTACGAGCAGTTGCTGGAGATGTTCGAGTCGACGGCCCAGCAGTCGCACCTGGTCTGGCACTACGACCACGCGGGCGCCTACGTCCCGGTCGACTTCCCGCACCCGCTCGCCAACGACGAACTCCTCGCGGGCGGCGGCCCCTTGGGCTCCTCGCACGCCCTGCTGCGGGAGCTGGAGTCCGTCGCCCCGGCCCTCGGCATCGACCCGGCCAACCCCCCGGCGCCGCCGCAGCCGCCGCTCGCGCCGACGGAGCTGGAGGAGCCGGCCGTGGCCGCGCCCTACGACTCCAGTCCCTTCGCCCGGGAGCGCCACGTGTGGCTGGGCCTGCACGCGGCGGCCACGCGGAGCCTGGCGCAGGGGTCGATGATCGTCTTCAGCTGATCCGGACCAAACCCGGTGCCGGTCAGCGGAGCTGGGAGAGGCCCTTGCGCAGATCGTCCGCGTTCATGATCGGAGACACCTCGACCTCGGCGTTCAGCTCGGTGAAGAACGGCTCGCCGGTGGGCGGCAGCTCCGAGCTGTCCTGCATGTCGAAGACCATCAGGGCCGTCCGCCGGCCGCCGAGGGGACCGAAGTAGGCGGCCTCCGGCTTGATGTGGTCGAGCGTCTGGTTGATCAGCTCGGGCAACTTCCCGCTGCGGATCGCCGCGTTCGCCTTCTCCGTGTCCAGCGTCGCCTTGAGCAGCACGCGCATCGCACTCACCTTCTTCTGCCGACACGACGTGTACAGGTTCAGCTCATGCCCGTGATGTCCAGTTCGTTCAGGCGCTCCGGCTCCGCGATCACGTCGATGCCGGTGATGCGGTCGTCGTCCGCGAAGGTGAAGCGGAGGACCACGTTCAGCCGGCCGTGTTCGGCGGTCGCGATGCCGGCCAGGCCGTCGACGAGGACGACGGCGGCGGACTGCGCCCTGGCCATCGAGGCCATCGCTCCCCTGGCCACCCGCTCCATGCCGGACATGGCGATGGGCTCGGGCGTCGGGACGACCGCGGCATCGGCGCGCAGGACGACGTCCGGGTGGAGCAGGGAGACCAGCGCGTCGAAGTCGCCGCCGCGGGTGGCCGCCAGGTAGGCGTCGACCGCGCGGCGCCGGCGGGGCGGGTCGGCCTCCGGCGCCGGGACGCCCCGGACCCGGCGGCGAGCGCGGCTGGCCAGCTGGCGGGTGGCCGCGGGGGTCTTGCCGAGCATCTCGGCGATGTCGTCGAAGGGCACGTCGAACATGTCGTGCAGCACGAACGCGAGCCGTTCGGCGGGGCCCAGGGTGTCCAGGACGATCAGCAGCGCGATCCCGACGGAGTCGGCGAGCTGGGCCTCCTCCTCCGGATCGGCCGACCGGGGACCGGACCGGGGGCCGGGGGACACGTCCTCCAGCGGCTCCTCGCGGCGGCCGGCGCGGGCGCGGAGCATGTTGAGGCAGACCCGGGCCACGACCGTGGTGAGCCAGCCGGAGGGGTTCGCCACGTCGGAGGTGTCCGTGCGGTCGGCGCGCAGCCAGGCGTCCTGGAGGGCGTCGTCGGCCTCGCCGAGGGAACCGAGGATCCGGTACGCGACCGCCCGCTGCCGGGGCCGGTCCAACTCGAACTGACGTGCCATGTCATTCGACGGACCAGAGGATGTACCAGAGGATGGACCAGAGGATCGTCCGGGCACCGTACGGCTTCCTTCCGCGTCCATGCGCCCTCGCGGGCGGGTCACCCCCAGTGAACCACCCCGGCGTGCGCGCGCCCTCGGCGGCCTCTCGGCCGCTCACCGCACCAGGGTGATCCCCGGCGGCCACAGCACCCCGTCGGCCAGCAGCAGCGCGGGTCCCAGGTGTACGGGGCACACCCGCAGCGGCGTCCGCAGATGCCGGGCGACCTCGAAACGGGCCGGGTCGCCGCAGTCGCCGGGTCCGGTCCCGCCGCCGTGCGGGCCCTGGCAGGAAGCGGCGCTGTAGCGGTCGGTCATGCCCCCGATCCGACACCATCGTCCGCACCGGCGCCCGGCGAAGGGGGCCGGAAGGGGGCCGGAAAGGGGCCGAGCGCGAAGGGCTACAGGACGTCGGCGTCGTCCAGGCCGATGCACTTGCGCTCCTGCGGGATCCACTCGACGGCGGGGTTGAGCGCGGTGAGGATGCCGCCCACCTCCTCGCGCGGGCCGTCGTACGTGAACTCCACGGCCGGTGAGCGGCCGTACGTCCGCAGCACGCTGACGCCGTCGCGCCCCAGCCGGTCCTCGTCCAGGACCCAGTCGACGCCGTCGACGGTGACGCAGAGGTTGATGTTCGGCGGCAGTTCCTCGGCGCCGCACCGGAAGACCGCCTTCTGACCGGCCCAGGACGCGACCCCGTCGCCCAGGGCCCAGTCGCGGGACGAGCCGGGTATGTCGTCCGGCAGGCGGGAGACGACCTTGTCGCACTTGGCGTCGTCCGCGTGCGGGGCGGCGGAGACGCGGTGGCCGTCGACGTAGAACAGCGCGCCGGCCACGGCGACGACGGCCACGGTCAGCCAGATCCACGTCCGGGTGGTGGGCCTGCGGCGCAGGGCGACGGGGAGGGGGTTGCCGATTCGCATGTTCCACTCGCTCCGTCGCCCTACGTCCGCGGTCTCCGCGGTCTCCGCGGTTTCCTACAGCTGCCCACAGTTTCCTACAGGAACGAGTTGACCTCGATCGTCTCGTCCCGGCCCGGGCCCACGCCGATCGCGGAGATCGGAGCGCCGGACATCTCCTCCAGCGCCTTCACGTACGCCTGGGCGTTCTTCGGCAGGTCGGAGAAGGACTTCGCCTTGGTGATGTCCTCACTCCAGCCGGGCAGCGTCTCGTAGACCGGCTTCGCGTGGTGGAAGTCGGACTGCGAGTACGGCAGCTCCTCGACGCGCTTCCCGTCGATCTCGTACGCCACACAGACCGGGATCTGCTCCCAGCCGGTGAGCACGTCGAGCTTCGTGAGGAAGAAGTCGGTGAGGCCGTTGACGCGGGTCGCGTAGCGGGCGATCACCGCGTCGAACCAGCCGCAGCGGCGGTCGCGGCCGGTGGTGACGCCCCGCTCGCCGCCGATGCGGCGCAGGGCCTCGCCGTCCTCGTCGAACAGCTCGGTCGGGAAGGGACCGGCGCCGACACGGGTCGTGTACGCCTTGAGGATGCCGATGACCCGGCTGATCTTCGTCGGGCCCACGCCGGCGCCGGTGCAGGCGCCGCCCGCGGTCGGGTTCGACGAGGTGACGAAGGGGTACGTGCCGTGGTCGATGTCCAGCAGCGTGCCCTGGCCGCCCTCGAAGAGGACCACCTTGTCGTCGTCCAGTGCCTGGTTGAGGACCAGGACCGTGTCGGCGACGTACGGGGCGAGCTTGTCCGCGTAGGCCAGCAGCTCCTCGACGACCTGGCCGGTGGCGATCGCCCGGCGGTTGTAGAGCTTGGTGAGCATCTGGTTCTTGACGTCGAGCGCCGCCTCGACCTTCTGGGTGAGGATCGACTCGTCGTACAGGTCCTGGACGCGGATGCCGACGCGGTTGATCTTGTCGGCGTACGTCGGGCCGATGCCGCGGCCGGTGGTGCCGATCTTGCGCTTGCCGAGGAAGCGTTCCGTCACCTTGTCGACGGTCACGTTGTACGGCGTGATGATGTGCGCGTTTCCGCTGATCAGGAGCTTGGACGTGTCTACGCCGCGCTCGTTCAGCCCGCTCAGCTCGGAGAACAGGACCGACGGGTCGACAACGACACCGTTACCGATGACCGGCGTACAGCCGGGAGACAGGATTCCGGAAGGGAGCAGGTGAAGGGCGTACTTCTGGTCGCCCACGACTACCGTGTGGCCGGCGTTGTTGCCGCCCTGGTAGCGCACCACATAGTCGACGGAACCACCGAGCAGGTCCGTCGCCTTTCCCTTGCCTTCGTCACCCCACTGAGCACCGAGCAGCACAAGTGCGGGCACGCGCGTACACCCCTTCCGGGCGGGGCATGTCCATGGTCGAGGGCGTACGCGAAGGGTATGAGTCGCGTGCACCGCGACCGTCGTTGGCCGCCACCGTCGGACCGGATGCCCCGGAATAGACGAAGCCCCTGGCGCAATAGCGCAAGGGGCTCTTGCACAAAGATGCTACCCGAGGAAGCGAGGCATGGCCGAGGTGGTGACTTCCGCGAGCTCTTCCGCGAACTCTTCCGCGAGGCCCGACCAGCTTCTGGTGGTCGTCGATCCGGTCGCCCGGCGGACCGACGGGGAGTCCGTCCGGATCGCGAAAGACGTGCTCAGCGCGGGTGTGTCGAGCACGAAGGTGTGTCTGCCGGACGGCCCGGAGGAGTTCGCCCGGGCGCTCGGGCGACGCGGTTCGCGGCGGCCCGTGGTGGTCGGTGACGACCGCGCGCTGCTGCGGGCCGTCGGCCTGCTGCACCGGCGGCGGGAGCTCACGGGGTGCGCGCTGTCGGTGGTGCCGGTGGGCTCGGCGCTCGGCCTCGCCCGGTCCCTGGGGCTGCCCACCGGGGCGGTGGCGGCGGCCCGGGCCGTGCTGGACGGCGCGGAACGGCGCCTGGACCTGCTCGTCGACGACAGCGACGGGGTGGTGCTGGGGGCGGTGGGGATTCCGCCGGTGCCGGTGCCGGTGCGGGAGGGCTGGGGCCCCGGTCCGGACGAGTCGGCGTCGCTCCGTCCCTGGCTGCGGACCTGTCAGTCGCTCGTACGGACGCTGGTGTCCTCGCGTCCGGCCCGGACCGCCGTGGCGCCGGGGGCGGCCGGTCCGGCCCGGCTGCGGGTGGAAGTCGACGGGGTGATGCTGGTGGACCTGGACCAGCCGGTCGAGGCGGTGACGGTGATGCCGGGCGCCGGAGGGGTGGCTCTGGTGGAGGTGCGGCCGCTGTCGGTGGGAGCGCAGGCGTCGCCGCTGACGGCGAGCGGGCGGACGGTGACCGTGTCGGGGGCGCATTTCCGGTACCGGGCCGACGCCGTGGTGTGCGGGCCGGTGGGGACGCGGACGTGGGTGGTGCGGGAGGGGGCGTGGGGGCTGACGCTGCCGGCGGGGTAGGTGCGCTTCGGCTCAGGAGGCGGGGGCCTTGAAGCCGGCGGTGTCCAGCAGGCAGTCGAACGGAGCGGGGATGGGGAGCTTCTCGCCGAACGGCCTGGTGCAACGGGACTCGTACCCCTTGGCGGAGGGCGTCCACAGGACCGATGCCTGCTCTTCCTGCATGTCGAGGATCAGGTAGACGGGGATGCCTGCCTTCGCGTACGTCTCGACCTTGTCGGTCAGGTCGTCGTCCCGGGTGGAGGAGGAGGTCAGCTCGGCGACGAAGGAGAGGGCTTCACCGTCCAGGTGGTTGCTGACGGTCGCCAGCGCTGTCGTATCCGCCGCGTAGATGTCCGGCCCGAACGCCCTTTCGGCACCCGGGAACACGAAGAGATTCGGTGCGCGTTCGATCACGTGCCCATCTGGCAGGTGCGGCTCCAACTGCCCGCAGACCATGCGCATCACGAGGGTGTAGTACCCCTTGGACCACGGCGACACGACGATGTTCCCCTTGATGATCTCGGCCTTGAAGCCGTCGGGTACGACCAGCTCATCGAGGCTTTCCAGCAACTCCTCGAAGGTCTGGGACTCGGTGCCGCTCGTCGTCGGTCGCTCTGCCATGACTGTCATGATGCGCCCTCCCCTAGATGCGGACCAGTGGCAACTCAGTGTAGTCGGGCGCCTACGCTCGTGTGACCCGCTTTTCCGATCACCGTCAGCCCCGCCCGAACCGCTCCTCCCGGTGCACCCGCCAGGAGGTGGTCGCCTCCGGCTGGGTCGGGCCGGCGCTGAATGTGCCGCAGGCGGTGCTGGACGTGTCGCCGTTCGGGCACCTGCCCACGCTGCCGGGCGGGGATATGAGCTGGACGCCGGTGCCGGTGCTGCTCCTGATCGCGGCGGCGCTGGTGGCGGCGGGTCTGGCGGGGCTGCGCCGGCGGGGCCTGACGACCTGAGCGGAGGAGGCCGAGGAGGCGGAGACGGGTGGGCGGGCCGGCGAAACGCGAACCGCGGACGGCGAACCGCGGACGAGTCGGGAGCGTTCTCGTGGGCATGAAGCGAGACACGACGACGTGCGGTGGGTGCCTGGTGTCAGCGGTGGGGGCCGTGGGAGCCGTATGGCTCTGGGGAGCTTCGGACCGCACGCAGCGGCATCTCGGGAACGAGTTCGAGAACAACGGCCAGGACTTCGGCGCCGTGCTCACCGAACTGCCCCTCGTCGCGGTCGGCGGCGCGGTCGTGCCCGCGCTGGTCTGGGCGCTGGGCGCCTGGCTGCTGCCCCGTCGCCGGCGCTCAGAGTTCCACGCGTAGTCCCGAAAGGCCCCGGATCACGAAGTTCGGTTTCCGTTCCGGTTCCGCCGCCAGTCGCAGCGTCGGGGCCCGCTCCAGCAGGGACGTCATGGACGCCGCGAGTTCGATCCGGGCGAGCGGCGCGCCGATGCAGTAGTGGATGCCGGCGCTGAAGGAGATGTGCGGGTTGTCCCGGCGGGCGAGGTCGAGGCGGTCCGGGTCGGTGAACACCGCCGGATCGTGGTTGGCGGAGCCGAACAGCATCGCCACCTCGGCGCCGCGCGGGATCGTCGTCCCGTCGATCTCGATCTCGTCCAGCACCCAGCGCTCGAACATCTGGAGCGGGGTGTCGTAGCGCATCAGCTCCTCGACCGCGCTCGGGACGAGGGCGTGGTCCGCGCGCAGGGCAGCCAGCTGGTCCGGGTTCCGGAACAGGGCCAGCCAGCCGTTGGCCGTCGCGTTCACCGTGGCCTCGTGGCCGGCGTTCAGGAGCAGCACGCAGGTCGAGATCATCTCCTGCTCGGTGAGGCGGTCGTCGTCCTCGTCGTGGGCCGCGATCAGACCGGAGATGAGGTCGTCGCCGGGTTCCTTGCGGCGAGCGGCGATCAGCCCACGCAGGTAGTCCGAGAAGTCGAGCGAGGCGCGGACGGCCTTCGCCGCCGTCTCGTCGGACGGGTTCAGCTCGTACATCCCGCAGATCTCCGCCGACCAGGGCCGCAACGGGGCCCGGTCGCCCTCCGGGATGCCCAGCATCTCGGCGATCACCGCGACCGGCAGCGGCTCGGCCACGTCGGTGAGCAGATCGCCGCCGCCCGCCGCGACCACCCCGGCGACCAGGTCGTCCGCCAGCGCGCGCACGTACGGCTTCAGCCGCTCCACCGTGCGCGGTGTGAACGCCTTCGACACCAGGCGCCGGATCCGCGTGTGGTCCGGCGGCTCCAGGTCGAGCATCCCGTGGTCGTTGAGCGTGTGGAAGGGCTCCTGCTCCGGCGGGGGCGGGGTGCGGCCGAACTCCTCGTGCGAGAACCGGTGCTGGTAGGTCCGGCCCAGACGCCGGTCACGCAGCAGCGCCGATACGTCCGCGTGGTGCGGGATGAGCCACTGGTCGCTCGGCTCGTAGTAGTGCACCCGGCCCCGGTCCCGCAGCTCGACGAAGGCGGGGTAGGGGTCGGCGACGAACGCGGGGTCCCAGGGGTCGAAGGCGAGGTCGGACGCGGCCGTCATGGACGGACAGTAAGACCTCGACCGGCCCTGTGCCCAGAGTCCCGCCCGTGTGCACGGGTCTTGACCTCGCGCTGCCGGAGCCTTAGCTTCCATCACCAATGTTTCGGAATACTCTCCGAAACTTTCGAAGCACGACGGAATGAGACTCCCGCATGAGATCCGTTCGTTTCGCCACCGCGGCCCTTGCCGCCGCCGCCCTGACGCTGCCGCTCGCGGCGGGTTCCGCCACGGCCGACCCCGCGTCCGGCCGGCACGCCGCACCGCACCACTCCCACGGCAAGTCCGACCGGCTGCGCGAGGCCGCCCCCGACGGCTTCTACGTGGGCACCGCCGTGGCGGGCGGTGGCCACCACCTGGAGCAGGACTACCCGGACCCGTTCACCTCGGACAAGAAGTACCGGAAGATCCTCGGGCGCCAGTTCAGCTCGGTGTCGCCCGAGAACCAGATGAAGTGGGAGTTCATCCACCCGGAACGCGACCGGTACGACTTCGCGGCGGCGGACGCCATCGTCGAGTTCGCCGAGCGCCACGGCCAGGTCGTCCGCGGCCACACGCTGCTGTGGCACAGCCAGAACCCGCAGTGGCTGGAGCAGGGCGGCTTCTCCGACGAGGAGCTGCGCGCGATCCTGCGCGAGCACATCACCACCGTCGTCGGCCGCTACGCCGGCCGGATCCAGCAGTGGGACGTCGCCAACGAGATCTTCGACGACCAGGGCAAGCTTCGCACGCAGGACAACATCTGGATCCGCGAACTCGGCCCGGGCATCGTCGCGGACGCCTTCCGCTGGGTGCACGAGGCCGACCCGCAGGCCAAGCTGTTCTTCAACGACTACGGCGTCGAGAGCGTCAACGCCAAGAGCGACGCCTACTACGCCCTCACCCAGGACCTGCTCCAGCAGGGCGTGCCGGTGCACGGCTTCTCCGTACAGGCGCACCTGAGCACGCGGTACGGCTTCCCGGGCGACCTGGAGACGAACCTGGAGCGCTTCGACGCGCTGGGCCTGGAAACCGCCGTCACCGAGCTGGACGTACGGATGGACCTGCCGGCCGACGGTGTACCGACCGCCGCGCAACAGAAGCAGCAGGCCGACTACTACCAGCGGGCCCTGTCGGCGTGCCTGGCCGTCGAGGACTGCAACTCGTTCACCATCTGGGGCTTCACCGACAAGTACTCATGGGTGCCGGTGTTCTTCGAGGGCGAGGGCTACGCGACGGTCATGACCGACGACTTCGACCGCAAACCCGCCTTCCACGCCCTGCGGCACACCCTGAAGGCGGCGGCGCGCAAGCACTGACGACTGCCGTCCGCCGCGGGGCCCGTTGCCCCAACCCCGCGGCGGGACCCGCCGCCCTCTTGCTCAGGCCCCGGGCTGGGGGCGCCGCTTGACGCCCTCGATGAAGGCGATGAAGGAGGGGGCGAGGATGGAGAGGGTGGCGCGAGTGGGGGCCTTGGAGTCACGGATGGCTATGTGGGTGGCCAACGCCGCGATCTCGACGCAGGTGTCGCCGTCGCCGCCACTGGAGTACGTGGACTTCCGCCAGTTCATTACAGCTCCTTCGCCAGCCGGTGGATGAGATCCCGCGACGCCACAGAATCCAGCGACGCGCCCTTCACCATACGAAACAGCGTGCGGAGGTTTGCCAACTGTGCCTCCGCATCGCAGAAGGCAGCACCAGTGGGCGAATCGCGCAGACCGGTGTCCAGTTGAGGCACCGGACCGCCCAGGTACATCATCGACGCACCGGCTCCCGCGAATCCCTCGCAGTCAACGGGGATGACGCGCACCGTAACCCGCTCCTGCTCGACCTCGTCCAGAATGACGCGCAGTTGGGCGCGTGACACCTGGCGGTCGGCCACGTGGACTCGCAGGGCGAACTCGTGGATGACCGTTTCGTACGGCGTCGGAGTGTCGCGCTCGATAGTCAGGCGTCGGTTCATCCGGTGCTCCACACGCGACGCCACCTCGCTCTCGGGTAGTTCTGGACGCATGTAGCTGAAGACCGCACGTGCATAGTCTGCGGTTTGCAGCAGACCGGGCACATGCGTGATCACCACCTCACGCAGGTACGTCGCGTGGTACTCGGCTTCAGCGGTGTCCAAGAACGCCGGAGGCAACACCCCTCGGTACTCCTCCCACCAGCCGCGCGTCCGATCGGTCGCCAAGGACACGAGCGCGCTGATCAACGCCTGGTCCGTGCAGGCGTAATAGGCGGCCAGACGGCGAACGCGCCCCGGGCTGACAGCCGCGATACCCAGCTCCACGTGACTCATCTGACCTGAAGTCGAGTTCAGCAACGCTGCCGCCTCCCGAGCCTTCAGGCCGGCAGCCTCGCGCAGCCTGCGCAGTTCCGTCCCCAGGCGCACCTGTCGCGCAGTGGGATTGCTTCTCGGCGGCATGCATCCTCCCGATTCAACGCCCCTCTGATGGCGCCACGTTCGGGTGTCAGATTACGGCAACCAGTTGCCCTGGCACGAATTAGTGCCATACCTTCAGTGACGCGACGCACACGCTGCGGAACCCCGGGGCACCGGAAGCGCACCGCTCCGTCCCGTCATGACGGCTGCGGCATCGACACCGCCCGGCGGCAGCTCCACCCCTCCCTCACGAACGGAGTCGACGCATGCCCGAAGACACTTCCTGGGAGTACTCCCTGTACATCCCCAACGACCCCCGCGCCGTCACCATCAGTCGCCGCACCCTCCGTCTGATCCTGACCATGCACGGACTGATCGGCCTCGTCGACGTCGCCGAGCTGCTCGCGGCGGAGCTGATCGGCAACGCCGTGCTGCACACCAAGGGTCCTGCGGCACTGCGCGTGCGGTGGTCGGCCGGGGTGTTGCGGATCGGCGCGTGGGACGCGGACCCCGAACCGCCGGACGCTCCCGCCCGGTTGGCAGACGTGGTCGACGAGGAGAGTGGCCGGGGGCTGGTCGATGCTCAATTACGACGACTACACCATCGTCAGCATCTACGGCGCCAGGTACCGTGGAATCGTTCAGTACTACCTGCTCGCCGGTGACGTCTTCCGACTGAACCGGTTGCACTGGGTCATGCAGTCCTCGCTGCTGTGCTCCCTGGCGAACAAGCATCGCTCGACCATGTCGAAGATGGCCCGCAAGTACAAGGCCACCATCGACACCCCGGCCGGGCCTCGCAAGTGTCTCCAGGCCGGCATCACCCGTGCCCCGAGCAGGAAACCGCTGATCGCACAGTTCGGTGGCATTCCACTCAAACGGCAGAAGTCCGCAGTCCTGAAGGACCGCGACCCTGCCCACAGTCCCCCTCGTCGGCGCGAGTTGACCAGGCGGCTGCTGGCAGGCTTCTGCGAACTCTGCGGACAGACCGAGAAAATCCAGGTCCACCAGATCCGCAAGCTCGCAGACCTCGACCGGCTCGGGCAGGAACAACCCAACTGGGCCGCTCTCATGGCCAGGAAACGACGCAAGACACTCGTGGTCTGCTCAACCTGCCACGACAGCATCCATGTTGGACGCGAAACCGCAGCTCACGGCAGTCACTGGAGAGCCCGTTGCGATTAACGTCGCACGACGGGTTCGGGAGGAGGTCGCTGGGAAAAGGGGCAGCTCCGCTGCCACCTCGCCCGGCGGCCCACCTCACGCTCGGTACCGGTCAGCCCGGCGTCACCAGCCGGGCCTCGTAGGCGAAGACCGCCGCCTGGGTGCGGTCGCGCAGGCCCAGCTTGACCAGGACGCGGCTGACGTGCGTCTTGATCGTCGACTCGGCGACCACCAGGCGCTCGGCGATCTCCGAGTTCGACAGGCCCTGCGCGATCAGCGCCAGGACCTCCGTCTCCCGCTCGGTCAGGTCCCCGTACGCCGCCTGCGCCGAGGGCATCAGGCGCGGGGCGTCGGAGAGTTTGGAGAACTCGGTGATCAGACGCTTGGTGACCGAGGGGGCGAGGAGCGCCTCGCCGGCGGCCACGACCCGGACGCCGTCGGCGAGCCGGCGGGCCGAGGCGTCCTTGAGGAGGAAGCCGGAGGCCCCCGCGCGCAGCGCCTGGTACACGTACTCGTCGAGGTCGAAGGTGGTGAGGACGAGGACCTTCGCCGCGCCGTCCGCCGCGACGATCTCCCGCGTCGCCTCGATGCCGTTCAACTCCGGCATGCGGATGTCCATCAGGACGACGTCCGGGGCCAGTTCCCGGACCTTCGCCACCGCCTCCCGGCCGTTGACCGCCTCGCCGACGACCTCGATGTCCGGCATCGCGTTCAGCAGGACCGAGAAACCCTCGCGCACCATCATCTGGTCGTCCGCGATCAGGACCCGGATCGTGCGGCCGGTCATGCGTCACCCTCGCTCGGTGCGGTGACCGGCAGGAACACCGCCACCTCGTAGCCCCCGTCGTCGGTCGGGCCGGCCGTCATCTCGCCGCCCAGCATCGACACCCGCTCGCGCATGCCGGTGACTCCGTGTCCGGCGCCGGGCGACGGCTTGACCAGGGTGTTCGCCGGTATGGCGGTGTTGACTATCCGCAGGCCCAGACCGCCCAGGACGTAGGACACCTCGACGCGGGCGGTGGCGCCGGGCGCGTGCCGCAGGGAGTTGCTCAGCGCCTCCTGCACGATCCGGTACGCCGACAGCTCCACGCCGGGCGGCAGCTCGCGCACCGCGCCGGTCACCGCCTTCTCCACGCCCAGGCCGGCCTCGCGGACGTTGGCGAGCAGGGCGTCCAGGTCGGTGAGCGTGGGCTGCGGGGCGTCCGGGGCCTCGTAGTCCTCGGCGCGGACGACACCGAGGACGCGGCGCAGCTCGGTGAGGGCGGCCACCGCGTTCTCCCGGATGGTGGCGAACGCCCGCTCCAGCTCCTCCGGCGGATTCTCCACCCGGTAGGGCGCGGCCTCCGCCTGGATGGCGACCACCGACATGTGGTGGGCGACCACGTCGTGCAGCTCACGGGCGATGTTGGTGCGCTCCTCCAGCAGGGTGCGCCGGGACCGCTCGTGAGCGGTGACCGTCTGCTGGGCGGTCACCTGCTGCCGGGCGTCGCGACGGATGTGCCAGAGCGAGATCGCGAGCAGGGCGAAGGCGGTGAGCACCAGCAGCGGGGCGGAGTTCGCGTTGTACTGACCGCCGCCGAACATGGTCTCGGTGAGGAAGCCGTAGAGCGCGGTCAGCGCCCACATCCAGGCGGCCGTGCGGGGCCGGGTGCGTATCGCGACGAGCACCAGGACCGACACGTGGCACATGAACGCGCCGGGCCCCCACGGCCAGTCGCTCCAGTCGCCGCCGAGCACGGCCAGCACCGGTGTCGCCGCAATCGACAGCCAGAACGCGCCGACCGGCCGGACCAGCGTCGCCAGCACCGGGACGGCGCAGATCAGACCGCTCAGCAGGGACAACGGTCCGTCGGAGACCGCGCCGGACGTCGAACCGCCGAAGAAGCACAGCAGCGCGACGACACCCACCACCGCGTGCGGAATCCGGGCCGCGCGGGGCCGGACCCGGGCCGGGATGCGGCGGATCAGCGGCCCGTCCGTGGCCATGCGCGGCAGCGGGCGGTAGGCGAAGGCATCGTGGAACAGGTCCTCGCGCAGGCCGCTCAGGGCGTCCTTGGCCAGCCGGTACTCGGGGCTGCGGGTCGCGCTTCCGTCGCCGGGGGGCGTGGTACCCGTCTGGGTCGTCTCGGTCACGTTGCCACGGTAGGCGTCGGCGGGACGGGCCGTCGTCACCAGTGAGAGGGGTCCTTCGGCATCCCCCTCAGGTACTACGGGGGCCAGGGACGGTCCGCGCGCGTCCACCGGAGTCAGTACCCCGAGGGCCGCACCAGGCCCGACTCGTACGCGAACACGGCCGCCTGGGTGCGGTCCCTGAGCCCCAGTTTCACCAGGATGCGGCCCACATGGGTCTTCACCGTCTGCTCGGCGACCACCAGGCGCTGGGCGATCTCCGCGTTCGACAGGCCCTGTGCGATCAGGGCGAGCACCTCCGTCTCCCGCTCGGTCAGCTCACCCACGCGGGCCTTCAGCGGGGCGCGCGGCCGGTCGTCCAGCCGGGAGAACTCCGCGATCAGCCGGCGGGTGATGCCGGGCGCGAGCAGGGCGTCCCCGGACGCCACCACCCGGACCGCCTCGGCGAGCTGGTCGGCGGACGCGTCCTTCAGCAGGAACCCGGAGGCACCGGCCCGCAGCGCCTCGTACACGTACTCGTCGAGGTCGAAGGTGGTCAGCACCAGCACCCTGATCTCCGGTGTCGCCCCGGTGATCAGGCGGGTCGCCTCGATGCCGCCCAGCTCGGGCATGCGGATGTCCATCAGGACGACGTCCGGGGCCTGTTCGGCGACCTTGGCGACGGCGTCCAGGCCGTCCACCGCCTGCCCGATCACCTCGATGTCCGGCTGGGTGTTGAGCAGCACGGTGAATCCCTGCCGGACCATCTGCTGGTCGTCGGCGATCAGGACACGGATCACGCGCCCGTCGCTGCTGGTCGTCATCGGGTGTCGTCCTCGGGGATGTGGCGGGCGGAGGGGTCGTCGCCGGCCGGGTGGGCGGGTTCGTCGGCGACTGCGGGTTCGGCGGCGTCGACCGGCAGGAACGCCGCCACCTGGTAGCCGCCGCCCGGCAGTGAGTGCGCGGTCAGGCTGCCGTCGAGCATCGCCACCCTCTCCCGCATGCCGAGCAGCCCGTGCCCCGCCCCCTGCGACGGCGCCGGCGCCCGCTTCGGGCGGGTGTTGGAGACGTCCACGCGCAGTCCGATCGGGAGGTGCGTGAGGTGGACCCGGGCGCTCGCGCCGGGCGCGTGCCGCAGGACGTTGCTGAGCGCCTCCTGCACGATCCTGTACGCCGACAGCTCCACGCCGGGCGGCAGGGGCCGGCGCGTGCCGCTCGTCCCGGTGGTGATGGTCAGTCCGGCGGCGCGGGTGTTCTCCACCAGCGCGTCGAGCCGGTCGAGGGTGGGCTGCGGGGCGTGCGGCACGGGATCGCCGCCCTCGGACGCCTCCAGTACGTCGGGGTGCTCGGAGCGCAGCACGCCCAGCACCCGGCGCAGCTCGGTGAGCGCCTCCAGCGCGTTCTGCCGGATGCCCGCGAGGTTCTCCTTCAGCTCGTCCGGCGGGTTCTCGACGAGGAGGGGGGCGACCTGGGCCTGGATGGAGATCACCGACATGTGGTGGGCGACCACGTCGTGCAGCTCCCGCGCGATGCGGCTGCGCTCCTCCAGCAGGGTGCGCCGGGACCGCTCCTCGGCGGTGAGCGAGGTCTGTTGCGCGAGTTCCGTGCGCGCCTCGCGGCGGCCGTGCAGGGCGATGCCGAGAACGACGACGACCGTGAACAGGATGACGGCGAGCTGACCGGTGGGCTGGTAGTTCCGCGCACCTATCAGTCCCTGGAGGATGTATGTGGCCAGCGCGCTCAGGGCCAGAACCTCCACCGCAACGCGCGTACGAACCCGTAGGGCGAGCAGCAGCAGGACGAATAGATGAGCGATCAGTCCGGCCGAGGTCCAGGGCCACACGAACTTGTAGGCCTCGCGTTGCATCAGCACCGCAGAAGCTCCGACCGCTGTGGCCGCCAGCGACAGCCACCACGCGGGGACCGGCCGCCACAGCGCAAGAATCATCGCGGCGGCCTGTCCGAGCGCGATAAGAAAGGCGAACTCCGGCCTGAGCTTGCTGTGATCGTTGAGTTGAGCGGCGTCGCCGATCAGCACCCCGACCGCCGCCAGGCACACGAGCCCGTGCGGCAGCCAGCGCAGCCACACCGACGGCGGCAGCGGATCCGCCCGCCAGGTCCACAAGTCGTCGTGCAGGACCCCCAGCACGCGCTCGACGCGGCCCCAGGCCGTCCGCCGCTCCCCCCGTCGCTTCACGGGCCCCACCCTAGACATGACGTGCACCCGCCGTCCTCGTCCGGTCCTGCGGGCGGTGGGCCCGGACGACCTTGGAACGGCGCCGGGCGCCACCGCGCTCGCAGGAGCGAAAGGCGGCCCAGCAGCCCGCCAGGACCAGCGCGAACACCGGAAGCCAGGCGATCCGGGCCGCGACCCAGTCCAGGCCGTCGGGGCGCGTGTGCAGGCCGGGCAGGCGGCCCAGGAGGAGGCTGCCGGCCGTGGTCGCCATCAGGGCCGTCTGGTGCCAGAGGAAGATCGTCATCGCGGAGAGGTTGACCAGCGCGACGGCCGCCCACGCCACCGGCCGCCGCATCGCGCCCCGCAGCCGGTCGCGCAGCAGCAGGGCGAGGCCACACTGGGCGAGGCCGAACGTGACGGCGGCCAGGGTCGGCGGATTGAGGTTCGACACCGCGGCGCCCGGGACGCCGACCATCGAGGCCGGATAGCCCGCCCAGGCGACGAGCGCCGCGGTCGCCGCCGCACCGCCGGTGAGCAGGATCCAGCCGGCGCGGCGGCGGTTCAGGGGGTGTCGCCTGGATCCTGCCGGGGTCGCGACCCGGCACAAGGCGCCGTTGCCTGGAGCCGGCGTGATCCAAACGACACCCCCTAGCTCGCCGCGGGTCCAGGCGGCGCCGAGGGTGAAGGGGACCAGCCAGCCGGCCGCGAGGTTGATCCAGCCGAGCCAGGACGGAGCGCCGAAACCGAAGCGGAGCAGGTCGACGTGGAGGACGACGGCCAGCGGCCACAGCGGACTCAGCCGCGTCAGCAGCGGCGTCGCCGCGGTGAGCGCCGCGAAGACCAGCAGGAACCACATCGGGGACAGCGCCAGCTTCACCAGCGTGTGGACGGTGCCGAACTCCGCGCCGGTCAGGAGCAGCAGCGCGGCCGTCACCGTCCACAGGCCGAGGACGGCCAGCACCGGCCGGAACAGCCGGGAGAGGCGGGCGGACAGCCAGCGGCCGTAGGACTCGCCCCGGGCGCGGGCGGACGCGTAGCCGCGGGTGGCGACATGGCCGCCGACCAGGAAGAACACGGCGAGGGTCTGGAAGGCCCAGGAGACCGGGGCCAGCCAGGGCATGTCCCGCAGCGGGCTGGCCGCGCGCAGGCTGCCGCCGTCGGCGACCAGGGCCGTCACCAGCCAGTGCCCGAGGACCACCCCGAGGATGGCGAAGGCACGCAGGGCGTCGACGGCCCGGTCCCTCGACGCGGGCGTGGCGGCGTCGATCCGGCCGGCGGCGCGGAACAGGCTCCGCCGGGCGTCGGCACCCGGCCACCGGGTCGGGGCGCCCAGCGGCGGGCTCGACCGGGTCTCCGGCATCTCCAGGGTCGCTCGAGCCGCTCGGGCCGCTCGGGTCACGTCAGTCATGGGTCACCTCCGTGGTCTCGCCCAGGGCGATCCGGGCCAGGTTCGTCAGGGAGAGGGAGCCGGGGTCGAAGTAGTCGCTGTGGCCGGCGTCACCGGCGTCGAAGACCCGGGCGCCGAAGTCCGGGGAGACCGGGTCGGTGCCGAAGCCGACGGTGGTGCCGAACAGGCCGGTGCTGAGGTGCGGAACGTGCTCCACCCAGTCGTCGTCGCCCCGCGCCGCCCAGATCCGGGCGCCGGTGTGCAGGCCGGCGGCCGTGTAGGCGCCGGTGCCGGGGCTGCCGAGCAGGGCGATGTCGGAGACGTCCAGGCCGTCGGCGGCGCGGGCGCAGACGACCGAGCCGTAGGAGTGGCAGAGCAGGGTGAGGTGGGTGCCGGGCCCGGTGATCCGGCGCAGGTCGGCGACGAGGGCGCGCAGCTTCGGGGCGGCCCTCTCGGCGCGGCCGGTCGTCGCGACGGTGGTGCTGGTCGTGCCCGGCGTCTCGTAGCCCAGCCAGGCCACGACCGCGGTGCGGGTCCCGGCGGGCGCCTGCGCGGCGAGCTGCCGGTGCAGCGCGACGGCGGCGGCGCGGAACCGGCCGTAGGTGTCGAGGCCGGTGTCGGAGCCCGGGACCAGGACGGCGACGCGGTCGGCGTGCGCCAGGTCGCCGAGTATCTCGGTGGCCAGTCCGGCGCCCCGGCCGTCGAAGGCGAGGAAGCGGCGGGACGGGTCGGCCATCGCACGGTCGGCCGCGGCGCGGTGACGGTCGCCGTGGTCGGCGGCCATCCGGGACGCCTCGGCGGCGTTGGCCCGGTGGGCGGCGTACGTCTCGTCCAGCGTGGCGGCCGTCGGCGCCGGCAGCTCGGCGGGGGGCGGGGCCGGAATCCGGGGCTGAGCGGCACCGGAGAGCGGGAGGACCACGGCACCGGTGATGAGGGCCGCACAAACGGCGCGGCGCCACCTGCCCGCGCGCCGCCGCCAACCTACCGCCGTACCGGGCCACATGGCCGCTCCCCTCCGGCACGCCCGCCCATCGGGCCCGCCTGCAAGGGAAGTTATGAATCGGGCCGGGTAACCCGCGTCCCGCCAGGGAACTCACCTGGCCGGTAGCTCTCAGGTATTACGGGTACGACGCCATTACGGGTACGACGCCTGACGCCCGCCCTCCCCGGGGTTCACCACGCCAACTGCGCGATCTCCTCCGCCACCACCGCGCACGCGTCCGCCGCCGGGTCGATCAGCGGGAAGTGGCCGACATCCTCCAGCAAGGTCACGCCCACCACCTCCCCGGCCTTCGCCGCCGCGTCGGCGTACGCCTCGGCGACCGCCTGCGGCACGTCCACGTCGGCACGCCCCTGGACGAGGGTCGTCGCGATGCCGGTGGGCAGCAGCAGGGCGGGGTCGGCGTAGGGGCGGCGTTCGGCGAACCGGTCGCCCCCGCCCAGGAACTGGCGGGCCGCTCCCCCGCACACGTCGAGCTTGTCGGCGACCTCGAAGTCCGCGATCGGCGCGAGCGCGACCACGCCCCGCAGCGGCGCCGGGCGGTCGGTGCGCCAAGGGGCGTCGGCGGGCAGCAGATGCCGGGCCGCCGCCCACAGGGCGAGGTGCCCGCCGGCGGAGTGGCCGGTGAGCACCGTACGGCGCGCGTCGGCCCGCGGGAGGTGCCGTCGTACCAGCCCGGGCAGCGCGTCCAGCGCGGCGGCCACGTCGTCGAAGGTCTCGGGCCACCGCCCCGCCACGGGCCCGCCCGCACCCGTACCGCCCCCCTCGGCACCCGCGCCTCCCTCGGCACCCGCCCCGCCGCCCTCCGCACCGCGCCGGTACTCCACACTCGCCACGGCGAAGCCCCGTTGCGCCAGGAACCCCGCGAACGGGCTGACATGCCGACGGTCGTACGGCGCCCGCCACGAGCCTCCGTGCAGGACCACCACGACGGGGGCGGCGTCGCTCGGCCCCGCGGCGGCACGCGGCGCGTAGAAGTCGATCACCTGGTCGGGGTGGTCGCCGTACCCGGCCGTGCCGTCGGGGTCCACCGCCGGGTGCGCGAAGGCCGATTTCTCCTCCGCGGCGTTCCTCGCGGCAGCGGTGCCCGGTTCTGCGGCGGCGTCCGGCATGCTCAACCTCTCGGCGAAGGAACGGTGTTGGCGGACCGGGGGAGTGGAAATCGGCCGTTGGCGGGACGTTATCAGGCCGATGACGTGCGCGGACATGGGGATGTGACGCTGGGTGAGGACCAAACGATTCGTCCGGCCCCCACCCTTCACCCGGGGGTGATGTCACCACTCCCGCGCGTCACCCCCGGCGTCGCTCCCGCGCGTCACCCCAGCGTCCGCGCCAGCACCCGAGCCGCCCGCTCCACGTCCGCGAAGCCGACGTACAGCGGCGTGAAGCCGAAGCGCAGCACGTCCGGGGCGCGGAAGTCGCCGACCACGCCGCCTTCGATCAGCCGCTTCATGACCTCGCCCGCGTCGTCGCAGCGCAGGGCGACCTGGCTGCCGCGCTCGGCGTGCGCCGTCGGGGTCACGGACTCCACCCGGCCGCCGGGGACGTACTCCCCGACGCAGCGCAGGAAGAAGTCCGTCAGCGCCAGCGACTTGGCCCGCACCGCCGCCACCGAGACGCCGTCCTCGTCCCACACGTCCAGCGCCGCATCCAGGGCGAGCAGGGAGAGGATGTCCGGCGTCCCGACCCTGCCACGCACCGCGCCGGACGCCGGGGCGTACGCGGGCCGCATGCCGAACGGCTCGGCGTGCGAGTTCCAGCCCGGCAGCGGGGAGTCGAAGCGGGGCTGGAGGTCGCGGCGCACGTACAGGTAGGCGGGCGAGCCGGGGCCGCCGTTGAGGTACTTGTAGGTGCAGCCGACCGCCAGGTCGACGCCGTGTTCGTCGAGCCCGACCGGCAGCGCGCCCGCGCTGTGGCACAGGTCCCAGACGGCGTACGCCCCGCACGCGTGCACCGCGCGGGTGAGCGCGGGCAGGTCGTGCAGCCGGCCCGTGCGGTAGTCCACGTGGTTGAGCAGGACGGCGGCGGTGCGGGCGCCGAGTGCCGAAGGCACCTCGGCCGGGGTGACCGGGCGCAGGGCGCAGCCCGTCATCCGGGCCGCCGACTCGGCGATGTACCCGTCCGTGGGGAAGGTCGTGGCGTCGACGAGGATCTCGTCCCGGCCAGCACCGTCCCCGTCGCCCCCGTCGCCCCCGTCCTCCTGGGCCATCCGCACGGCCGCGACGAGCGCCTTGAAGACGTTCACGCTCGTGGAGTCGCCCACCACGATCTGCCCGGCCGCCGCGCCGACCAGCGGTGCGATCCGGTCACCGATCCGTTCGGGCGCCGTCCACCACCCGCTCTCCTCCCAGGACCGGATGCGCAGCTCGCCCCATTGCCGGCGTACGACGTCGTCCACGCGCGCGGGCACGTGCGCGGGGAGGGCGCCGAGGGAGTTGCCGTCCAGGTAGGTGACGTCGTCGAGGACGAACCGTGTGCGCAGCGCCGCCAGGCCGTCGGCGGCGTCCAGTTCCTCGGCCGTGCTCTTGAGGTCAGACATAGGACCGCGCCGTCCACAGCTCGGGGAACACGTTGCCCCGGGCCCGCTTCTCCAGCCAGGCCACCCCGGCGGAGCCGCCCGTGCCGGTCTTCGAGCCCATCGCGCGGCGGGTGGCGACCAGGTGGTCGTTGCGCCAGCGCCAGACCAGTTCGGCGACGTCGGTGAGGGCCTCGCCGAGGCGGGCCAGCTCGCCGTTCTGGTCGCCCTTGTAGACGGCCGTCCAGGCGGCCTCCACCTCGGGTGCCGCTTCGTACTTCCGGGTGAGGTCCCGCTGGAGCACGGCGTCCGGTATGTCGTACCCGCGCCGGTCGAGCAGCCGGACCACCTCGTCGTACAGGCTCGGCTCGTGCAGCGCCTTCTCCAGTTCCGCGTGGACGCGCGGGGCGCCGCGGTGCGGGACGAGCATCGAGGCGGACTTGTCGCCGAGCAGGAACTCCATGCGGCGGTACATCGCCGACTGGAAACCGGAGCCCTCGCCGAGGGCGGCCCGGTAGGAGTTGAACTGGGCCGGGGTGAGCTGCCCCAGGGGCGTCCAGGAGGCGTTCAGCGCCTCCAGCTCCCGCACCGAACGCTTGAGCGCGTCGGTCGCCACCGGGATCCGGTCCTCGCGCAGGGCGCGGGCGGCGGTCTCCCATTCGTGGACGATGACGGTGAACCAAAGCTCCATGACCTGGGTCGTGACCAGGAAGACCATCTCTCCGGGATCGTCGGAGAGGGTGTGCTGGAGATGGGTGAGCACGTCCGCCTGGACATAGTCCTCGTACGGCGTGCTGCCCTCGAAGTCGAGATTCGGGGCCTCGTGGGACATCGCTGTCTCCTGATGTGCGCGGGTAGCGGTCCGCCCTGCCGTTACCGGCACGGGGCCCCGGTCCCCAACGGCATCCTCCGCAATCGTCGCAGGAAACCGCAAGGCCCGCCCGCGCACGGCGGACGGGCCCGGGGTGTTCCTCGTTTCAGCCGAGCACCTCGGCCGCCGCGGGCGAGGAGTCCTTCAGGAACTGGGCGCAGCGCTCGTACTCCTCCTTCTCGCCGATCGCCTGGGCGGCGCGGGCGAGGGCGTGCAGGGCGCGCAGGAAGCCGCGGTTCGGCTCGTGCTCCCAGGGCACCGGGCCGTGCCCCTTCCAACCGCTGCGGCGCAGGGCGTCCAGGCCGCGGTGGTAGCCCGTACGGGCGTACGCGTACGACTCCACGACGCTGCCCCGTTCGAACGCCTCGTCGGCCAGCCGGGCCCAGGCGAGGGAGGACGTCGGGTACTTCGCGGCGACGTCGGCGGGGGAGGTGCCGCCCGCCAGCAGCTCGCGCGGCCCGGGGTCGTCGGGGAGGTGGGTCGGGGGCGGTCCCCCGAGGAGGTTCTCGTGAATGGACATGGGACAAGTCTGCGGCATGTGCGGGGGTCCGCCGGACGGGTCTGTCGGTGCGATGGGGTGCGTGGTCGGCTGCGGGTGCGCTGTCGGCTGCGGGTGCGTTGTCGGCTGCGGGTGCGCTGTGGCTGGTCGCGCAGTTCCCCGCGCCCCTTAGCGGCGTGACCGGGCCGTCGGCCCAAGGTTGCACCCTGCGTCCAGGCGCGTCGTCGACCGCGGGTGCGCTGTGGCTGGTCGCGCAGTTCCCCGCGCCCCTTAGGGGCGTGATCCGGTCGTCGGCACAAGGCGGCACCCGGCCCGAGCGGGCGTGATCCGCCGGGCGGCGTATGGCTAGGTGCTGCGTTCGCCCTCCAGGGGTGGGGTCAGGATCGAGCCGTGGGTGTGGCACTCGGGGCGGCGGCAGTCCGGGGGTGGGCGGTGGATCGTCGTGAACGCGATTGCCGAGCCCGCCACCAGGACGGCCGCGCAGATCAGCATCGCCGGCCCGAACGCGTCGTCGAAGGCCCGCGCCGACCGGTAGGCCTCCTCGCCCATGCCGGTGAGCAGCGGCAGCGCGGCCACCGCGACGAGCCCCGCCGCACGGGCCGCCGCGTTGTTGATGCCGCTGGCCAGCCCGGCGCGCGCGGTGTCCAGGGCGGCCAGCACGCTCGCCGTCAGCGGCGCGACCAGGGTGACCATGCCGAGGCCGAGGACGAGGAGGGCGGGCAGTACGTCGGTGAGGTAGGAGGCGCCGGGTCCGACCCGCAGCATCAGCACCATCCCGCCGGCGCACAGCAGCGGGCCGACGGTGAGCTGGATCCGGGGGCCGAGCCGCTCGGACAGCTCGCCCGAGCGGGCGGAGAGCAGCAGCATCAGGACGGTGGTCGGCAGCAGCGCCGTACCGGCGGCCAGCGCGGACCAGCCGACGACGACCTGGAGCTGGAGCGCGGCCAGGAAGAAGAAGCCGCCGAAGGCCGCGTACACGCACAGCGTGACCAGGTTGACCGCCGTGAACTGACGGGAGGCGAAAACGTCCAGCGGCAACATCGGGTCCGTGCGGCGCCCCTCGACGACCACGAAGGCCACCGCCGCCGCCACTCCGGCCACCGCGCTGAGCGCCACCGCCCAGGACGCGGTGCGCGCCTCGATCAGCGCGTACGTGAGCAGCGCGAGGGCCGCCGCGCCGAGGGCCGCGCCGAGCACGTCGAAGCGCGCGTGGGCACGCTCGTCCGAGGACTCCGGTACGTGCCGCAGGGCGATCGGCGCGCACAGCACGGCCAGCGGGACGTTGAGCAGGAACACCCAGCGCCAGCCCGCGCCGTCCACCAGCCAGCCCCCGAGGAACGGCCCCACCGCCGCGCCGACGCCCCCGAAGCCCGACCACAGGCCGACCGCGCGGCCCCGGTCGTCGGGGTGGAAGGAGGCCTGGATGAGGGCGAGGGAACCGGGCGTGAGCAGCGCACCGCCGATGCCCTGGAGGGCGCGGGCGGCGATCAGGACACCGGCGTTCGGCGCGAGGCCGCACAGCAGGGAGGCGGCGGCGAACCACAGCACGCCGATGACGAAGATCCGGCGGCGGCCGAACCGGTCGCCGAGGGCGCCGCCGAGGAGGATCAGCCCGGCCAGCGTGACCATGTAGGCGTTGAGCGTCCACTGGAGGGCGGCGAGGTCGGCGTCGAGGTCGCGGCCGATGCGGGGCAGCGCGACGTTGACGACGGTCGAGTCCAGCAGGGCCATGCTGGAGCCGAGGACGGTGGTCAGCAGGATCCACTTGCCTTGCGGCGAGGCCAGCCGGACGTCGGGCATGACCCAGGTATACAGCGAGGCCGGCGCGGTCGGCGCCGGGCGCGCGGCACCTCACCCGGCCCGGGGGCCGCGGGGGCCTACGTGTTCTTCGTACCGGCGGGCCGCCGGGGACCGCAGGCCGCG
>NZ_JBHXNW010000029.1:7731-46791 GCF_042717365.1 Streptomyces sp. NPDC058534 | reverse complement strand
CCCTCTCTCTCCCTCCTGTGGGGGGGGGGGGCCCGCGCCCCGTGTGTGTGCCACCCCCCTGCCCTCCCCCGGGCGGGGGCGGGCGGCCCCCCCCCCCCGCTGCACATCTCGCGGCCGGGTGACCGCTGGGAACTACTTGATCTTCGTACCGGCGGACCGCAGGTGACCGCAGGCCTCGACGACGCGCGCGGCCATGCCGGCCTCGGCCAGCTTGCCCCAGGTGCGCGGGTCGTAGGTCTTCTTGTTGCCGACCTCGCCGTCGACCTTCAGGACGCCGTCGTAGTTGCGGAACATGTGGTCGGCGACCGGACGCGTGAAGGCGTACTGGGTGTCCGTGTCGATGTTCATCTTGACCACGCCGTTCTCCAGCGCGGTCGCGATCTCCTCGGCGGAGGAGCCGGAGCCGCCGTGGAAGACGAAGTCGAACGGCTTGCTGCCGGCCGGCCGGCCGTACTTCGCGGCGATGCCCTCGTTCAGCTCCTTGAGCAGATCGGGGCGGAGCACGACGTTGCCCGGCTTGTACACGCCGTGGACGTTGCCGAAGGACGCGGCGAGCAGGTAGCGGCCCTGCTCGCCCAGGCCGAGGGCCTCCACGGTGCGGACGGCGTCGTCGACCGTCGTGTAGAGGGAGTCGTTGATCTCGTGGGAGACGCCGTCCTCCTCGCCACCGGTCGGGGTGATCTCGACCTCAAGGATGATCTTGGCCGCGCGGGCGCGGTCGAGCAGCTCCTGGGCGAGGGAGAGGTTGTCGGCCAGCGTCTCGGCCGAGCCGTCCCACATGTGGGACTGGAACAGCGGGTTGCGGCCGGCCTTGACGCGCTCCTCGGAGACCGCCAGCAGCGGACGGACGTACCCGTCGAGCTTGTCCTTGGGACAGTGGTCCGTGTGCAGGGCGACGGTGACGTCGTACTTCTCGGCGACGATGTGCGCGAACTCGGCGAGGGCCACGGCGCCGGTCACCATGTCCTTGCTGTGCTGGCCGCCCAGGAACTCGGCACCGCCGGTGGAGATCTGGACGATGCCGTCGCTCTCCGCCTCCGCGAAACCGCGCAGGGCCGCGTGCAGCGTCTGGGAAGAGGTCACGTTGATGGCCGGGTAGGCGAACTTTCCTGCCTTCGCCCGGTCCAGCATCTCGTTGTAGACCTCGGGAGTTGCGATGGGCATCTGTCCGCTCCTTGTATGTGCGGGTGGGCTCGGCTGCTGCTTATGGCCCTGACCTAGGACTGGGGGGCGACGTCATCGTCGGCCCCATCCTTCCAGACGAACCGGGAATACCCGAGTGGGCCTGGGAGTGGGCCTCAGTCCAGGTCCAGCTCGTCCTTGTCGTACGCGTACAGGTACGGCACCCCCGCGCCGTCCTGGATCTTCTCGGCGGCGCCCGTCGCGCGGTCGACGATGGTGGCGACGGCGACGACCTCGGCACCGGCCTCGCGCACGGCCTCGACGGCGGTGAGCGGGGAGCCGCCGGTGGTGGAGGTGTCCTCGACGACCAGGACGCGGCGGCCCGCGATGTCCGGGCCCTCCACCCGGCGCTGCAGCCCGTGCGCCTTGGCCGCCTTGCGGACCACGAACGCGTCCAGCCTGCGGCCCCGCGCGGCGGCGGCGTGCAGCATGCTCGCGGCGACCGGGTCGGCGCCCATGGTCAGCCCGCCCACCGCGTCGAACTCCAGGTCGTCGGTCAGCTCCAGCAGCACCTGCCCGACCAGCGGCGCGGCCTCGCCGTCCAGGGTGATGCGACGCAGGTCGACGTAGTAGTCGGCCTCAAGACCCGAGGAGAGGGTCACCTTGCCGTGCACCACGGCCTTGTCCTTGATCTGCTGCAGCAGCGCCGCACGTGTGCCTTGCGGCATTACTTCGTTGACGTCCGTCATGTACGCCAGCTTAGAGGCGGCGCCAGGACCAGGTCGTCGTGGCCTCCAGCGGCTCCAGGGGTGTGACCAGGCGAGGGAGAGTGTTCAGGCCGTTGGGCGGCCCGGTCTGCGGCTCCACGCAGACGGCGGCCTCCTGCTCGTCGTACACCACGACCCACTGCTCGCGGCTGGTCACCTTCAGTTCCAGCCGCTCCGGCCAGGTCAGGGTGACGTCGACGCCCTCCGGCATACCGAAGCAGTCGTCCCAGGGGCCCGGCTTCGGGTCGAGACGGTTGCCGGTCGGCAGGTGGTCGTCGCCGCGCTCCTCCTGCCAGGCGGGGTCGAAGCCGATGGCGACGTCCGCGCCGTCGAGGGTGCGGTTGAACCACGGGTGCCAGCCGACCTGCGCGGGGAAGGACGAGTCGTACGTCTCCACGGCCATCGTCAGCGTCAGCGCCTCCTCGGTGAGGGCGATCACCTGGGTGACGCGGCCGGTGTAGGGCCAGGGGTCGGCCAGGTCGTACGTGATGACCGCCTCGCCCGCGGTGACACGCGCGGTGCGCCAGGCGGCGTCGCGGGCGGTGCCGTGGATGGCGTGCGGCGGGGAGTTGAGCGGCATCCGGTGCACGACGGCGCCGTCCCGGAAGCGGCCCTCGCGGATGCGGCCGCACCAGGGGACCATCGGGAAGCAGCCGTAGCGCTCGCCCTGGCGGAGCAGTTCCGTGCCGCCGACGCGGAGTCCGCCGATCCGGCCGCCGTTGCCCGGCAGCACGGTCGCCTCCGCGTCACCCGCGGTCAGCGTGATGGGTTCGTTACTCACGCCACGACCCTACTGGGGCGATCAAGGGCGCCGGGGCACGCGGGGTCCGGGTGCGGTTCAGCGACGCTTGCGCAGCGCGCGGCCCACGACGATCGCCCCGGCCACGACCACGGCCGCGGCGGGGGCGGCCCAGCGCAGGGGGGCGCCGGCGACGCCCCCCTGGGGTGCGGGGACGGGGGCGTACCGGCCGCGCGGCGGAGCGTGGTCCACCTCCTCGGCGCTGCGGCCGATCATCGTGCGGCGCGCGTGCGCGGCCTCGGCGGGGGGTTCGACCACGTCGGGGGCGGGGGTCTCGGGGGCGGCCTGTGGTGCGGCGGGGGGCTGCGGGGCGTCCGGCCGGTCCTCGGCCGCGCGGTCCGTGCGGTCCGTGCGGTCCGTGCGGTCCGTGCGGTCCGCCCCGTCCGTGCGGTCCGCGTCGTCCGCGTCCTCCGTGTCGAGGGAGGGCGGCGGGACCTCCGTGTCGAAGACGGAGGCGGGCGCCTGTTTCTCCGCCGCCGCCGTGCCCAGGTTCTCCGCGAACCGGGTCAGCAGGCGGGTCGTGGCCGACGTCACCGACTCCTTGGGCAACTCCGTGACCCGCCCGTCCGCGGTGGCCGTCCCGGCGAAGACGAGCGTGGCGCCACCCTCGGCGTCCCGGACGGAGAGGGTCAGCGCGAGCGTGACCGCGCCGGTGCCGCGCGACTCGGTGGCGTCGCCCTCGACGGCGTACGTGCCGTCCGGGCGCGCGGACAGGTGCAGCGAACCCCGGTAGGTGATGGAGTGGCTGCCGATACGCACCTTCAGCCGGCCCGCGACGGGCTCGGCACCGGCGTCCTGCTGGAGCCCCGGAACCGCCCGGGCGACCCGGACGGGGTCGGCCAGCACATCCCTGAGCCGCTCCGCCGGAACCGGAACGAACACCTCATGCTCCATGTCACGGCACCCTACCCAGCGGGCGCCCGGAGCACCCCCCGTCGGCACAAAGTCACCCGGCGTCCCCCGCGCTCCCCGGCGTCACCAGACCCGTCTCGTAGGCCACCACGACCGCCTGGGCCCTGCTGCTCAGGCGCAGCTTGGACATCGTGCGGTTGAGGTGGGTCTTGACCGTGGCCTCGCTGATGAACAGGCGGTCGGCGGCCTCGGCGTTGCTCAGTCCGCGGCCCACCAGTCCCAGGACCTCCGCCTCGCGCGAGGTCAGCGTCGTCAGTCCGGGCGGCGGAGCGGCGTCCGGCGGGTCCGTGCGGGCCGGGTCCGACATCCGCGTGAACGCCTCGACCAGACGCCGAGTGACCGCGGGGGCGAACAGGGCGTCGCCGCCGTGCACCGCGGCGACCGCGGCCAGCAGCCGTTCGGGTCCCGCGTCCTTGAGCAGGAAGCCGGAGGCGCCGGCGCGCAGGGCGCCATACACGTACTCGTCGAGGTCGAAGGTGGTCAGGACGAGGACGCGGGGTCCGCCGCCTCGGCGAGGATCCGCTCGGTGGCCTGGATGCCGGTCATGCCGGGCATGCGGATGTCCATCAGGACGACGTCCGGCCGGGTGCGCGCGGCCAGCGCCACCGCCTCGGCGCCGTCGGCCGCCTCGCCGACGACCTCCATGCCGGGGGCGGCGCGCAGCAGGGCGGCGAGGCCGCTGCGGACGAGGAACTGGTCGTCGACGACGAGCAGCCGCACCGGACGGCTCCCCGGCCCGTCCATCGGTCCGTCCGTCGGCCCGTTCGTCGGCCCGTCCGTCGGCCCGTCCATCGGTCCGTCCGTCGGCCCGTTCGTCGGCCCGTCCGTCGGTTCGTCCATCGGCCCGTCCGTCGGGTGCTCTGGGTCGGTCATTCCCTGACGGTGTCTCCCCGGCGTGCGGTCCGTACCGGCGTCGGCAGGGTCAGGAGCACGCCGAATCCTCCCTCGCCGCGCGGGCCGACGACGATCGTCCCGCCGTAGAGCTTGGCCCGCTCCCGCATCCCGATCAAGCCGTGGCCGCCGCGCTCGGCGATTGTGTCCGAATCCACCCCCTGCCGGGGCCCGTCGCCGCGTCCGTCGTCGGTGACCGACACCGTGACCTCGCCCGCGCGGTAGGCGAGTTCGACGGTGGCGTCCGCTCCGGGGGCGTGCTTGAGCACGTTGGTGAGCGCCTCCTGCACGACCCGGTAGACGCACAGCTGCATGCCGGACGGCAGCGGGCGCGGCGCACCCGTGACGCGCAGTTCCACGCGCACGCCGCCGGCGCGTACCCGGGTGACCATCTCGTCCAGCTGGTCGAGGCCCGGCGCGGGGGCGCCGTCCGCGCCCTGGACGCCTTCGGCGCGCAACAGGCCGAGCATGCGGCGCAGTTCGGCCAGAGCCTCGCCGCTCGCGCCCTCCACGGTGTCGAGGGCGGCGCGTGCGGTGCGGGCGTCGGAGTGGAAGACGAAGCGGGCAAGACCGGTCTGGACGTTGATGACGGCGATGTGGTGGGCGACCACGTCGTGCAGCTCCCGGGCGATCCGCACGCGCTCCTCGGCCACCTCGCGCCGGGCCCGGTCGGCCTGTTCGGCACGGAGCTGCCGGGTGAGTTCGGCGGTCCGGCGGGCGACGTACCCGAACCGCCAGAGCACCAGCGGGAACCCGACGGCCTGCCCCACCACCGACGCCATCGCCTCGGCGCCGCCGACCACTCCGGCGTAGATCCAGACGCCCGCGAGCAGGGCGGCGCAGGCGGCGGCGGTGCGGGTGGGGCGCAGGGAGGCGACGGTGTAGAGGGCGAGCATGGGGCCGAAGGAGCCGACGACGGGCCAGTAGCCGAGGGTGACGTAGAGCGCCCAGCAGGCGTGGACGGTGAGGCAGACGGTGACGGGGGCCCGGGTGCGCAGGGCGAGCGGGAGGGTCAGCAGGGCGACGAGCGACCAGGCGGGCGGATCGAGCGCGGGCCACCCCTGGGCGACGGCCTCGGTGCCGAGCAGGACGGCAACGGTCGTCAGCGCCGCGGCGATCAGGCCGTCGGCGGCCAGCGGATGCAGGCGCATTGCCGCAGCGTAGGTCCGCCGCCCGGCGTCGGCGTCCTCCTTTCGCGGTACCGCGGAAGTTGCAGGAACCGGCCGGCTACCGCGCTGGGTTGGGTCCCGTCTCCACCCACGGCCGGATTCCGCGAGGGGCGGGGCGGCCTTAGGTTCTCGGTGCGGGCGATCCACGGGGGGTGTGGCGGTCCGTCCGTACCCGGGGGAGGAGGCCGGGCCGCCGCACGGGGTCGTACCCGGGTCGCCCGGCCCGGCTCCGCACGGGGTCGTGTCCGGGTCGCCCCGGCCCGGCTCCGCACCCCGGCGGGCTCAGTACCGCGGATGCACGAGTGTCGACGGTGGCAGCCCCGGGATCCGGGTGTGGGACGCGGCGCGGGCGTCCCGGGTGAGCGACCGGGGCGTGAGGGTGCGCGGGCGGGGGTCCGGCGCCGTACCCAGGCGCAGTGCGGGGGGCGTGCGGGCGGCCAGGAGGAAGCCCCAGTCGCGGGGGGCGCGGGGTCCTGCGGCCGTGCGGTCGGGGCCGGGGGCGAGGCCGGCGTCCCGGGCGGCGACGCGGTAGGCGACGGTCGGCAGTCCGGCCGCGCGGAGCGTCGCGTCCACCGTCCAGAAGGTCCGGGGGCCGGCGGCGGCCGGGCCCGCGTGCACCACCAGCCGCCCGTGGGGGGCGAGCACCCGCCGCAGCAGGCCGTAGAACTCCTGCGAGTACAGCTTGGTGCCGGCGGTGATCCCCGGGTCGGGCAGGTCCGAGATCACCACGTCGTACGTCGCGGAGGGCGTCGACATCAGCCGCCGGAAGGCGTCCTCGGTGGTGACGTGGACGCGGGGGTCGCCGTAGGCGTGCTCGTTCAGGGTGGACAGGGCGGGGTCGTGCCGGGCCAGCCGGGCGAGCCCCGGGTCGAGTTCGACGACGTCGACGCGCTGTACGCCGGGTCGCCGCAGTACCTCCCGCGCGGCGAGGCCGTCACCGCCGCCGAGGATCAGCACGCGCGCGTGCGCGCCGCTCATCGCGGGGTGCACCAGGGCCTCGTGGTAGCGCCGTTCGTCGCTGCCGCTGACCCGCAGCCGCCCGTCCAGGAACAGGCCGAGGGACCGGCCGTCGGTGTCGCCGGTGAGAACCACTTCCTGCACGCCGGTCCGCACGGCCACCCGGACGTCCTGGCCGTACACGGCCTGCCGGGCCGCGCGTTCGAAGTCGTCGGCGAGGACGGTGGCCGTGGCGAGGAGGGCGAGCACGAGGACGTTGGCGGTCAGCAGCAGCCAGCGGGCCCGGCGCGTCAGGTCGCGCCGGAACAGACCGAGGACCAGGGCGGCGCCGACGACCACGTTGACGGTGCCGGTGAGCAGCGCGCCGGTCAGCTGGCCGAGGAAGGGGAGCAGTACGAAGGGGAAGGCGAGGCCGCCGACGAGCGCGCCGACGTAGTCCGCGGCGAACAAGTCGGCGACGGCGCCGCCCGCGTCCTGCCTGCGCACGCGCTGGATCAGCTCCATCAGCAGCGGCACCTCGGCGCCGATCAGCACACCGATGGCGAGCGAGAAGGCGACCAGCAGGAAGCGCGGGCCGTCGGCCCACAGACCGCCCCAGCCGCCGGTCCAGGCGAAGACCGCGTAAAGGATCATGGCGCTGGAGCCGCCGACGAGGGCGAGGACGGCCTCGACCGCGCCGAAGCCGGCGGCGGCCAGCCGGCGCAGCCGTTTGGCGGCGAGCGAGCCGAGGCCCATGGCGAAGACCATGACGGACAGGACGACGGACGCCTGGGTGACCGAGTCGCCGATCAGGTACGAGGCGAGGGCGACCAGTTCGAGTTCGTACACCAGCCCGCAGGCCGCGCAGACGAACACGCCCGCCAGGACCAGGAACCGCGCGAGGGCGGGCCGGACGGGCAGCCGCGCGGGCGCCTGCGGACCGCGGGGGCCGCCCCAGGACGGCGGAGAGCCGGGCGGGGCGGGCGCGTGCGGATCGATCACGGAGTGACGTTACGTCACTCCCCCACTGCGCTTCGTCACCCACACGTGTGAAACCAACGTCGCGTTCGGCCTCACAGGTTTATCCGGCCCGGGCCCGGCGACGGGCCGCTCCCCCTCCCGCCGGCGTCCCCCGGCTCACACCGCGGACGGCCTGAGCTGCGACGTCGGTACCCGGACGCCCACGCGGGTCCGGGTCGCCACCAGCTGCCCGTCCTGCGGGTAGGCGTGCCAGGTGCGCCAGTGCACCTGTCCCTCGCGCCGCTGGGCCAGCAGCGCGGTGAAGGCGTGCGGGCTGCCCGGGAAGACGCCGGCCAGACCGTGCGGGTGGTCGGAGACGAGGGCCAGCAGCTCCTGGGCGCGGCCGGCGAAGGAGCCCGGTGTCAGCACCTCCACCCGGGCGGCGAACTCGTACTCCCAGTCGCCCACCCGTTTGGCGACGCCGAGCGGCAGCGGGGTGCTGCTGCCGGGGATGCACGCCACCGTCTCCGAGCAGCTGCCCCGCTCCTCCTCAAGCAGCACTTGATGGGAGGCGCCGAGCAGCCTCAACTGCAGTTTTGCGTCCGTGAGTTCGATATCGAGACAGGCGAGCGCGGGCAGCGGCTCGCGCCCCAGGGCCCAGGCCAGGTCTGCGGCGCGCGTGTCGGTGTAGGCGGTGTTCAGGGTCGTGAGCATGGATCGGCTCCGCAAGCACACAAGGAGAGGAAGGTGGGGGGCCTGCGCTTCCCGGCCACTGCCGGGGGTGCGGCCCACTCAGCCCAGTCGGCCGGTCAGGAGGGGGGTCAACAGGTCGTCCGAGGAGCTGCGTTGGTGAAGGAGAGGGAATCATGAACTTTGGCGCCGCCACAGCGTTTTTACCCAACTTCGTGGCGTTTCCATCCCTCAGGGGACTCCACTGCTCAATTGTTCAACCAGGGCGCGCACCCCGCCCGAACAGAGTGCGCCGGTGTGCGGGAGCGCCCGCCGGGCGTACTGCCCGACGGGCGCTCTTGGCGGGGCCCGGGGCCCGGTCCCAGGTGTGGGCCCCGTGGCGGGGATGCGGTTCCCCCTGGCTGGAGCTCAGCTGCCCCGTGTCAGCTGCCTCCACCGCATCCGCCGCCGCCCCCTCCTCCCCCGCAGGACGACCCGCCTCCGCAGGACGAGCCGCCACCGCAGGAGTGGCTTCCGTGGTGCCCGCCGGAGGACGAGCCACCGCCGCTGTCACCGGCCCACCAGCTGCCGCCGTTACCGCCGCTGTCGCCCGTCCACCACGAACGCCTGCCGCGCCGCGACCGGACGGTGCGGCCGGCCCCCCGGCCGACCACGATTCCCCTGATCACCAGGGCTGCGACCACGATCAGGATGATGACTGTGACCATGACTTCACCCTCCTTCCATTCCCGGGCGCAGGCCCGGAAGGTCCCCCGAAGCAGTCCCCCGTCGGATGCCTCGTTCTGTCGGAATCTGTCGTGAAGCTCGTTGCGTGAACGGGAGATGCCCCTCGCCGCCACGGCCCAAAGCAGAGTTGAGGAAGTCCAGAGCTTCGGCGCAGGATGACGGCCATGACCTCCATGAGCTCCAGCACCCGCCCCCTTCTGAACCGCCGGCTGGCGGAGTTCGGAACGACGATCTTCGCCGAGATGTCCGCCCTGGCCGTGCGGACCGGCGCGATCAACCTGGGCCAGGGCTTCCCGGACACCGACGGCCCCGAGGAGGTCCGGGAGGCCGCCGTACGGGCACTGCGCGACGGGCACGGCAACCAGTACCCGCCGGGCCCCGGCGTCCCCGAACTGCGTGCCGCCGTCGCCGCCCACCAGCAGCGGCGCTACGGCCTGTCCTTCGACCCGGACACCGAGGTCCTGGTCACGGCCGGGGCCACGGAGGCCATCGCGGCCTCCCTGCTGGCGCTCCTTGAGCCCGGCGACGAGGTGATCGCGCTGGAGCCGTACTACGACTCGTACGCGGCCTGCATCGCGATGGCGGGCGGCACGCGCGTGCCGGTGACCCTGCGCCCGCACGCCACGGACGAGGGCTCCGCCTTCCGCCTGGACCTCGACGAGCTGCGCGACGCGGTCACCGACCGCACCCGGCTGCTGCTGCTGAACACCCCGCACAACCCGACGGGCACGGTCCTGAACCGCGCCGAACTGGCCGCGATCGCCGAGCTGGCCGTGGAGCGGGACCTGCTGGTGGTGACCGACGAGGTGTACGAGCACCTGGTCTTCGACGCGGCCGAGCACATCCCGCTGGCGACCTTCCCGGGGATGCGCGAGCGCACGGTGACCATCGGGTCGGCCGGCAAGACCTTCTCCTTCACCGGCTGGAAGGTCGGCTGGGTCACGGCGAACGGCCCGCTCGTCTCAGCGGTCCGGACCGCCAAGCAGTACCTGACCTACGTCAGCTCGGGCCCCTTCCAGTACGCGATCGCCGAGGCCCTCCGCCTGCCGGACGCGTACTTCGACGGCTTCCGCGCCGACCTGCGACGCAAGCGCGACCTGCTCGGCGACGGACTGCGCGCGGCCGGATTCGAGGTCTACCAGCCCCAGGGCACGTACTTCATCACCACTGACATCACCCCCTTCGGCGAGAAGGACGCCTACGCCTTCTGCCGCGCCCTCCCCGAACGCTGCGGCGTCGTCGCCGTCCCCAACTCCGTCTTCTACGACGACCCCGACGCCGGCCGCAGCCAGGTCCGCTTCGCCTTCTGCAAGAAGGACGACGTCCTCGCCGAGGCCTCCAGCCGGCTGCGAGGGTCTGTACAGGGAACGGCTCTGGGTCGCATCCGGTGGTGACGGAGGGTCATGGCAAAGATGCCTGGTCGACGTGCTCGGACGCCCCACCGGGTCGCCGTTCCCGCCTGCGGCACACTCAGGATCCGGCACACTGGCTTCCACCACGACCTGGGCGAATAACTGCACATGAGAATTACCGCACGTCACCACCGGATGTGGGCCAGAGCCGTTGACCGTACAGACCCGGGTCTACTGCCGTGTGCGGCGGTAGTGGGCGTGGGCGGCAGCGAGTCGGCCGCCGACTTCGGCGGTGCTGGCGAGGACGGCCATGTTGGCTTCGCCGGTGCGGCCGTTGGTGACCTTGTCGACGGCGCGCATCAGGTACTTGGTGATGGCGTTGCCGCTGATGCCGTCGCGTTCGGCGTCGGCAAGGGCTGCGGTGATGGCCTGTTCGGCTACATCGTGGTCGATGGCGTCTTCGTCACGGGGCGGCGTGGTGATCAGGATGCTGCTGTTGCTGCCGGTGGCCCAGTGGGTGTCGATGACGTGGGCGATGGCGTCCTCGTCGTCCAGGCGGTGAGGGCTGCGGATGCCGCTGGAGGCGCAGTAGAAGGCCGGGAAGTCATCTGAGCGGTAGGAGATCAGGGGAACGCATTGGGTTTCCAGGTATTCCATGGTCAGCTTGAGATCGAGGATGGATTTGGCGCCGGCGCAGACGACGGCGACTTTGGAGCGGGTGAGCTGGATAAGGTCGGAGGAGACGTCCATGGTGGTTTCGGCGCCGCGGTGGACTCCGCCGAGTCCGGCGGAGGAGAAGAAGGGGATGCCTGCGAGTTCGGCGGCGACGAGGGAGGAGGCGACTGTGGTGGCGCCCATGCCGCCCTGGGTGAGGACGATGGCCAGGTCGCGGCTGGAGACTTTGGGGATGGTGCCGGCGGTGGCGAAGCGTTCGATGTCGGTGTCGCTCATGCCGATGATGAGGCGTCCGGCGTCGATGCCGATGGTGGGCTGAACGCGGTGGTGGTCAGCACCCGGCCGAAGGCGATGGCGTCGTGCTTCTGACTGAGGGTGAGGCCGATGAGGTTCTTCATGTACTGGTCGGCCTTGACCAGGCCGCCCATGGGGATGAGGCGGCGGACCTTCTCCGGGTAGAGGGCAGCGGTGGCGGCGACGACGGCGCCGCCGAGGGAGAAGCCGACGAGGTCGACGGCGCCGAGCGCGGCATGGTCGATGACCGCGGCGACCTCTGCGGCCTGCTGCTCGATGGTCAGGGCGCTGCCGTCGTCTTCGGCGGCCTCGCTGCCGGTGAGGTCGGGGAGGATGACGGTGTTGCGCTTGGCGAACTCCTCCACGAGGTGGCCGTAGCAGCTCTGGCCGCCCTTGCCGACGCCGTGGACGAGCATGAGGGCCGGGCCGGGCCGTTGCCAGTGACCGTGTAGTGGACGGTGGAGGTTCCTACGGCGAGCTTGGGCATGGTGATCCTGTCCGGTACGGGGTGAGGCTGGTGGGTGGTGGGGCGTTACTTGGCGGCGAGCCAGGCTTGGAGGGTGAGCAGGCCGGGGTGGCGCTCGCGCAGGGCCTTGATGTTCGCTTGGTAGCCGGTGGCGTTGAGCCAGTCGAACATGTTGCCCAGCTCCTGGGAGTCGGCGCGCAGCTTGGCGCTGGGCAGCCGGGTGAAGAAGGTGGGGATGTCGTCGGAGACCGTGAATACTTCGGCGATCTTCGCGACGCTTAGTTCGTCACCGGCGATCTCAATGGTCTTGCCGGTGAACTCGCCGGGGTTGGCGAAGACGTCCGCCGCGATGCGCCCGATGTCCGATAGGGCGATCATCTGGAGGGTGGTGTCGGCGTCCAGGGCGAAGGGGCCGGTGCGGGTGCCGTGGGCGGGCTTGGGCAGCATGTAGGCCCAGTTCTCCATGAAGAACACCGGGCGCAGCACGGTGGCCGGGAGGCTGAGAGAGGTGATGTAGTCCTCGATCTCGGCCTTGGTGTCGAAGTGGGTGACTCCCGAGCCCTTGCCGACGGCTGCGACGGAGCTGTAGACGAGGTGGTGGACGCCGGCGGCCTTGGCGGCGTCGGCGACGTTTCTGCCCTGGGTGATCTCGGTCTTGGGCTGGGGGTTGACCAGGTCGGCGCCCTGGACGCTGAAGATGCCGTAGGCGCCCTGGGCCGCCTTCGTGACCTGGTGTGCGTCGTTGAGGTCGCCGGTTGCGAGCTCCGCACCGAGGGCCTTGAGATCCTGCGCCTGCTGGGTGTCGGGGGTGCGTACCAGAGCGCGTACGGCCCATCCGCTGCTGAGTAGGGCGCGGGCAACTGCGCCTCCCTGTCCGCCGGTTGCACCGGTGACGAGGACAGTCTTCTTATCCAAGGTTCGAACTTTCTTTCGAATTGAATGGGCAACCCCATGAGCATCACGTAGCGGCCAGCCATGAGTCCAATGCGTATTTGTCATTCCATCGATCTCGTTTGATGATGCTTGGATGGATCTTCAGCAGATGCGATATGTCGTGGCGGTCGCCGAAACCCTCAACTTCACCCGGGCCGCGGAGCGTTGCATGGTGGTGCAGTCGGCCCTCAGCCATCAGATGGCCCGCCTGGAAAAAGAGCTGGGTACGAGGCTTTTCGAGCGCACCAGCAAGCAGGTACGGCTCACTCCGGCGGGCCGCGCGTTCCTTCCTGCGGCCCGCGAGTGCCTGGAGGCGGCGGAGCGCGCGAGTGCCCATGTGGCGGCGGCCATCGGGGAGGTGCGCGGGCGCCTGGCGGTCGGCCTGATCCCCACCGTGGCGGCCGTCGACATCCCCGCGGCCCTGCGTGATTTCCGTCACCGCCACCCGCAGGTGCGGATCGGGCTGCGGGTGGGCGCCAGTGACGACCTGGTGGAACAGGTGCGTGAGGGCTCGTTGGAGGTGGCCTTTCTAGGAACGCCGACGACGTTCAGCCCGAAAGGTGTCAGCTCGCAGAAACTGGCCGAGAACCGTCTCGTGGCGGTGGTGCCCCCTTCTCACCCGCTGGCCGGTGAGAGCGCCGTCGATCTCGCGCAGCTCGCCGGTGAGACGTTCATCGAGCTGCCGGCGGGCACGGCGGGTCGCGTCCAGTCCGACCAGGCGTTCACCGCGGCCGGGATCGTGCGGGACATCGCGTTCGAGGTGACGACGGCCGAGTTTATGGCCCGCCTGGTCGCGGAGGGGCTGGGCGTCGCGATGATGCCGCCCAGCTATGTGCCCTATCTGACCGGCGTCACCGCGATCGAGGTCAACGGCGCCCCGACACGGACTGAGCATGTGATCTGGCGCAGTACTGGGTGCACGCCCGCCGCGAGTGCCTTCCTGTCACTGCTGGGCATCCCGCACCGGCTGGGCTCTGAGCCGTGAGGGCTCAGCGCAGGATGCCGACGGCGACCGCGCGCTCGGGGTCGCTCCACAGGCCCATGCCGGTGTTCAGGTGGCGGAAGCCCAGGCGCAGGTAGAAGTCCTCGGTGCCGGGGGCCGCGTAGAGGATGATCTTCTTGTGGCCTTCGGCGAGTGCGGCCAGGCGGCGGATTATTTCGGAGCCGAGCCCGTTGCCCTGGTGATCGGGGTGGACGGCGACGTCGCCGATGTAGGCGCAGTCGGCTCCGTCGGCCAGGGCGCGGCCCGCTCCGATGAGGGTGGTGCCGTCGTAGATGAAGCAGGTGAACATGCTGTTGCCGAAAACGGTCTGAAGGCGCTGAGGGGGCTTGTTGCCCAGGGGGGCGATGCGGAAGAGGTGGGAGAGTTCTTCGAGGTCCACGCCCGTGAGGTCGTGGCGCCAGGAGTAGGCGTCCATGGCGGACCCCCTTCTGGTTGATGATCTTTGGGCCAGGGTAGCGGCCCTGTCGGCGTGGTCCGGGTCAGGTGCTGCTCCTCATATCGATCTCGTTTACCGATTGCATGGATGACTAGAATGAGTTGGACTCATGGCTGGACGCGTGTCGATGATGAGTCCATGACTGAAACCGTCCCCTCCCCTACTGCCGTGCCCGTATCCGGCAGAGCGCTCACCTCGCGTGTGCTGCTCGTCATGGCCGTCGCCTCGGGCCTGTCCGCAGCCGGAAACTATTTCGCCCAGCCTCTCCTTGGCCTGCTTCGCTCTGAGCTGGGCATGGCCACTTCCACCGCCACCCTGACCGTCGCGATATCGCAGATCGGCTACGCGCTCGGCCTGTGCCTGCTGGTCCCGCTCGGCGACTGGTACTCCCGGCGCACCTTGTCCGCCGGTCTGCTGACCGCCACCGCCGTACTACTGGCCATCGGCGGCGGCTCCCCCAACGGCGGTGTGCTGCTCGCGGCCACCGGCCTAGTCGCTGTGACCTCTGTCGGCGCACAGGTGCTCGTCCCGTTCGCCGCCGAGCTGAGCACTGACGACAACCGGGCCCGCAACATTGGCATCGTGATGGCAGGGGTCATCGCCGGCGGCATCCTCGGACGGGCCTTCGCCGGGGTGGTCGCCGACGCCGCCGGATGGCGCTCGGTGTACTGGATCACCGCCGTGCTGCTGCTGGTCCTGGCCGCCACGATCCTGCGCGTTCTGCCCGACAGCGCCTCCCACAGGGAGGAAGGCGCGACCTTCGGCAAGCTGATGAAGTCCACCGCCTCCCTTCTCGTGGAGCTTCCCGGCCTGCGGCGTCCGATCCTGATCGCCGCCCTTTCCATGGCCTCCTACATCACACACCTGAGCACGATCACGCTGCTCCTGGATGAGAAGCCCTACGGCTACAGCTCCGCGATCATCGGGTTGATCGGGCTCGTCGGCGCAGTGGGCCCGCTGTGGATGCCGCGCGCGGGCAAGTTCGTGGACCGCGGGTACGGCAAAGCCGTCCTGGCGGGCGGTCTGCTGTTTTCCGTCCTGGCCTGGGCGGTCATGATCCCGGCGCAGCACGGACAGATCGCCTGGCTCATCGCCGGAATGATCCTCATCAACATGGGGCAGATGTCGGCGCTAAACGCGACGCAGAACGCCTGCTACGACCTGCGTCCGGAAGCGCGCAGCCGGATCAACGCGGTGTTCATGACCCTGTTCTTCGCCGGTGGCGCCATCGGCGGAACGCTCGTGCCGGTGGCGTGGTCAGCCGGTAAGTGGACCGGGGTCTGCGTGATGGGCCTGGTGCTGGCCGGTTGCGGCCTGCTGATCGCCGTGTCCACCCGGCGCCGGACGGCCACGCACGCCGCCTGATCTCCCCCCTTTTCAAGCGCTGAACTTCTGGCTCCTCCAATCCGGATTCGTGGTGGACCCCGAGACGATGGAATGGATCGCCGCGCGGCGCGCGGAGCTGGACGGGACTCGAAGAACAGCTGGTCAAGCAGCGGGACGAGGCGCCGACCTCGCGGCGAAGCTCGCCACCGACCACCAGGGCCCGGGGTCGTCACCTTCCACCGCTAGCAGCTCCTCCAGATCGCGCGGCTGCCGCATCAGCCGGTCCCTTCCAGTACGCAACCGCCGAGGCCCTCCGCCTGCCGGACGCGTACTTCGACGGCTTCCGCGCCGACCTGCGACGCAAGCGCGACCTGCTCGGCGACGGACTGCGCGCGGCCGGATTCGAGGTCTACCAGCCCCAGGGCACGTACTTCATCACCACCGACATCACCCCCTTCGGCGAGAAGGACGCCTACGCCTTCTGCCGCGCCCTCCCCGAACGCTGCGGCGTCGTCGCCGTCCCCAACTCCGTCTTCTACGACGACCCCGACGCCGGCCGCAGCCAGGTCCGCTTCGCCTTCTGCAAGAAGGACGACGTCCTCGCCGAGGCCTCCAGCCGTCTTCGACGCCTCGTGTCCTGAACTCACGCGGTCTTTGCACTCGTTCGAAGCACGCGTCCTCGTCGGCAAGAACGGTGACTCGGCTCCGTGCCGGTACCGGTCCCACCCGGCGCACGCGGCACCGGACGATATAGCCGCTGGTCAGCGGCGCCGCTTGCGGCCGCTTCTGCCTGCAGCGCGCCCTCGCTTGTGGACGCGGCCGAGACGGGCGCCTGGAGCGCGCAGCGCACGGGTCGCCAGCTGCCCGAGTTCTTCGAGTCCGGCCCGGTCGGGGTGCGTGGAGTCCAACGCGGCGGCGATCGCGTCCCTGGCCTGGGGCCCCTGGGCGCGCAGCGCCTCCTCGGCGCCGTCCCGGCCACCCTCCAGCTCCACGAGCTGGAGCAGGTTCTCGGCGAGCACCAGCAGATGCTCGACATCGGTCATATCGGCTGGAGACAGCACCTCACGCTGCGCCAGCGCGTTCAGCGCCAGCGGCGCCAGCTGGGTGTCGCTGCGCAGCATGCGCAGCAGGCGCTCGCCCTCACCGTCCGGCAGCGCCACCAGCAGTACGCCGAGCATCGCCTGCGCACGCGTCCGGAAAGCCATGGCCCTTACGGCGTCGGCCAGTTGCCGGTGCGCGGCCTCCCGCTCACCACGGGCCGTGATCCAGCCGGCCAGCTCCGCCCGAGCGGCATCCGGGGGGTATGCCTCGGCCAGCAGACCCAGCAGGCCGGCCGCCGGTGCCTGGGCCAGTTCACCGACCAGCGGCGCGTCTCTGCCGACCGCCAGCAGCCGCCGCCGTACGGCCCGGGCGCCGAGTTCGGTGAGCCGGATGAGCTCGACCGGCCCGGCGGTCAGCTCCTCGCGCCGGGCATCGGCGCGCTCCCGCGCCGCCGGGTCCGTCGCCACCCCCGCGCCGCCCAGCAGCTCCGCGAGCTCCGGCGGCATGTCCGCGGGCAACTCGGGTCCATCATCCGCGAGGTCGACATAGCTGCGGCTCGGCACGGGCCGAACCGGACAACGCGCGTCCGGTCATTAGGCGACCTCCCCCAGCCGCGCCCGCTCCGTGAATCGCTGCAACGCCGCCCCGTCCAGGATGTCCACGCCCTGCTCGGCGGCCGTGATCGCCCAGAACTTCGCCAGGCCCCAGCGACTGCGGTCCGCCATCATCGCCGGATACTGTTCCGCGACCTTGTCGACCGCGGCAAGAGAGTCCTGGAGCGAAGGGCCGCGTGGGTCCGCCAACCGCGCGGCGTCCAGATAGCGCAGCAACGTGCGCAGCGTGCCCGGGGCGTCGCCACGTTCCTCCCCGGGAACCTCGGTGACCTGCTGGGGAAGCCAGGAGAGCAGGAGTTCCTCCACATGGCCCGGCTCCCACAGCCCCAGCCGGCCGTCGGCAGTCGCCCGGTGCCGGTAGTCCAGCATCGTCTCGGCCGTGAACCCGTCCACCGGCAGCCCGTGCTCCCGAGCCCACCGGACCACGCGGCCGACCAGCAGCGCGCACGCCGCCTCGAACTCGTCCTCGGCGTCGAGTTCGAAGCGCATCCGCATGAAATCCGTCCCATCTGTCCGCAGCGGCCCTGCCCGGCCACGTTACCGCCGGATCGCCGCCGGCTACTCGGCCAAGGCTGAACGGCCCCGCCGCCGGAGGACGGGAGAGCCCGAGCCCGTCAGGTGCGGCCCATGCACGCGTCCTCCCCGGCAGTCCACGGCGGCCCTCGGAAGTGTGAGGAGCGCGCTGGTCAGTGGGCGTTTGCCTCAGGCTCCGGACGGGGGAGTTCGTCGAGGTCGAGCGTGAAGGTGCGGCCGTCGGCCAGGGGGATCGGGAGCTTGCCCGTGCCGTACTTGTGGGTGTGCGCCGCGATGTAACCGGTGCCGGTCGGCTCGGTGTGAAGGACGACCTCCTGGGCGTAGGGGTCCACCACCAGGTAGATCGGAATTCCGTAGCGCCCGTACTTCGCGGTGCAGTCGTCGTAGTCCTTGCGCGCGGAGGAGGTCGAGACGACCTCGGAGATCAGCAGGACGTCCTCGAAGCTGTAGCGCTTGCCCTCCCGGCGGGCGTCCTCGCGAAGGATCGCCAGATCGGGGGCGGAGTTCTCGTCGGCGGGGAAGTCGATGTAGACGTCGGAGGCGGTCTTCGCATGGCGCCCGAGGGACACGACCGTGTCGTACTGCATCGACTTGATCGTGCTGGAGTGCTCGAAGCTCTGCGGAGTCATGATCACTTTTCCGTCGGCCCCGAACAGGATCGTGTACCCCTTGGGGAACTCGGTGTGCACGATCGCGTCGACACTCATGGACGGCTCCTTCCCGTGTGTGGACATGATAGGCCGGACAATGCCGTGGCACCGAGCTTGGCGATACGGCTGCGAGCCCGGTCCGGACAGGTTCTGAGGCCGCCCCGGCTTCGTCGTCCAGCGGGAGAGCGCGAGGGAAGCACGGATGCCCTGGGACGTACGTCACGGGACACGAGCCGCAGCGGCTCACCGGTCTCGCTGGACATCCCCTCAGGGCTTGCCGCGCCACACACGCATACGGCACCCTCGACACACGAACAAATGTGCGAATAGGTGTACGAACGAGGAGTCGGCTGGGTCACCGCGGCGCCGGCCCTGGTCACGGCGGTCCGCTCGGCCAAGCAGTACCTGACGTACGTGGCCTCCGGCCCGTTCCAGAGCGCGGCGGTCTTCTACGACCACCGGGAGGCGGGCGCGCCCTACGTCCGGTTCGCGTTCTGCAGGCGGACCACGGTGCTGGAGGAGGCGGTGGGGCGGCTGAAGGACCTGGCTGGGTGAACACCCCGGCGGGACGTGAAAGGGCCCGGCCCCCCGCCGTGCCGGGGACCGGGCTCGCCTCACGTGGGGCGGACTATTCGCCGTCCTCGTCGGTCGGCTTCTCCGCCTCGTTGACCTCCTGCTCCAGGCCGAGCTGCTCCACGAGCCACCGGTCGAACTCGATGGCGGCCCGCACCCAGCTGACCGTCGAGGAGACGAAGTGCTCCAGGCTGACGCCCATGCCGATCAGCATCTGCGCCTCGCCGATCAGGCGGACCGTGCCGTCGTCGTGGGTGTGGGAGTACACCTTGGGCCACAGGGTGCGCCGGTTCCAGTCGTCGACCGACTCAAGGAGCTGCGGCTTCTCGTCGATCTGGTGGGGCCGGTCGTAGAACGTCCGCACCGAGAAGACCTGCTGGTCACCCTCACCGCGGAACATGAAGTACGTACGGAACTGCTCCCACGGCGCCGCGAGGTCGCCTTCGTCGTCGACGACGTACTTCAGCTCCATCTGTTCGAGGAGCTGCTTCACAAGATCCTGATCCGGGACGACGGGGCCCGCCGGTCCTTGGGGCTGCGGCTCGGGCTGCTTGCCCCCGAAGTTCGGAATCGAAGACGGATCGATAGACATTCTGGGACACTCCTGCGGTCGTCTGGCTCGTCCGGCCATAGCTGAGACCAGACGTACAGACCACCCTCTCTCGCCTGGGCCGTGCCCGGCAACCTGCCTGGCCGAGAGTCGGCCGCGCGGTCGGATCAGCGTGAGTACCAGAACCCCGGCCCCATCCCCTTGGTTCGCCGCAGTTCTTTAAAACCTCCCCTCCCTGAAGGGAGAGGACGGTCCTGGAATACCTGCTCCAGGACCGCGATGGGAGAGGACCTTGCGCACTACAACGTCTTGCCGCTCGCCGGTCCCACGATCAGGTCGTCGCCGAACCGGTCCACGCGGACGGCGTCGCCGTCCTTGATCTCGCCGGACAGGATCTCCCGGGCCAGCCGGTCGCCGATCGCGGTCTGGACGAGGCGGCGCAGCGGGCGGGCGCCGTACGCCGGGTCGTTGCCCTCCTCCGCCAGCCAGGCCAGGGCCTCGTCGGTGACCTCCAGGGTGAGCCGGCGCTCGGCGAGGCGCCGGGACAGGGCCTCGATCTGGAGCCGCGCGATCCGGCCCAGCTCCTCCTGGCTCAGCGCCGAGAAGACCACGAGGTCGTCGAGCCGGTTGAGGAACTCCGGCTTGAAGGACGTCCGGACCACCTCCAGCACCTGCTGCTTCTTCTCCGCCTCGCCGGTGGTCGGGTCGACCAGGTACTGGCTGCCGAGGTTGGAGGTGAGGACGAGGATGGTGTTGCGGAAGTCGACGGTGCGGCCCTGTCCGTCGGTGAGGCGCCCGTCGTCGAGCACCTGGAGCAGGATGTCGAAGACCTCGGGATGCGCCTTCTCCACCTCGTCCAGCAGCACGACGGTGTACGGCCGCCGCCGCACCGCCTCCGTCAGCTGTCCGCCCTCCTCGTACCCGACGTATCCGGGCGGCGCGCCCACGAGCCTGGCGACGCTGTGCTTCTCGCTGTACTCGCTCATGTCGATGCGGACCATGGCCCGCTCGTCGTCGAAGAGGAAGTCGGCGAGCGCCTTGGCCAGCTCGGTCTTGCCGACGCCGGTGGGGCCGAGGAAGAGGAACGACCCGGTCGGCCGGTCGGGGTCGGAGATCCCGGCCCGGCTCCGCCGCACGGCGTCGGACACGGCCTGTACGGCCTCGCCCTGCCCGATGAGCCGCCGGCCCAGCTCGTCCTCCATCCGCAGCAGCTTCTGCGTCTCGCCCTCCAGCAGCCGCCCGGCCGGGATGCCGGTCCAGGAGGCGACGACGTCGGCGATGTCGTCGGCGCCGACCTCCTCCTTGACCATGGTGTCCTTGGCGCCCCCGCCGGAGGCGGAAGATGTCAACGCCTCCTCGGCCTCGGATGCCGCCTCCAGGTCGCGCTCCAGGGTCGGGATCTCGCCGTACAGCAGCTTGCTGGCGGTGTCGAAGTCGCCGTCGCGCTGGGCCCGTTCCGCCTGTCCGCGCAGTTCGTCGAGCTTCTCCTTCAGCTCGCCGACCCGGTTGAGGGACTGTTTCTCCTTCTCCCAGCGGGCGTTGAGGCCGCGCAGCTCCTCCTCCTTGTCGGCGAGGTCGCGGCGCAGCCGCTCCAGGCGCTCCAGCGAAGCGGCATCGGTCTCCTTCCCGATCGCCAGCTCCTCCATCTTCAGCCGGTCGACGGCGCGCTGGAGTTCGTCGATCTCGACGGGCGAGGAGTCGATCTCCATGCGAAGCCGAGAGGCGGCCTCGTCGACGAGGTCGATGGCCTTGTCGGGCAGGAACCGGGAGGTGATGTACCGGTCGGAGAGGCTCGCGGCGGCCACCAGGGCGCTGTCCGCGATCTGCACCTTGTGGTGGGCCTCGTACCGCCCCTTGAGACCGCGCAGGATCGCGATGGAGTCCTCGACGGTCGGCTCGGCGACGAGCACCTGCTGGAACCTGCGCTCCAGAGCGGCATCCTTCTCGATCCGCTCCCGGTACTCGTCCAGCGTGGTCGCACCCACCATGCGCAGCTCCCCGCGCGCGAGCATGGGCTTGAGCATGTTCCCGGCGTCCATGGCGGAATCCCCGCCGGCCCCGGCGCCGACAACGGTGTGCAACTCATCGATGAACGTGATGATCTGCCCGTCGGAGTCCTTGATCTCGGCGAGCACGGTCTTCAGCCGCTCCTCGAACTCACCCCGGTACTTGGCCCCGGCCACCATGGCGCCCAGATCGAGCGCCACCAGCCGCTTCTCCTTGAGCGACTCGGGCACGTCCCCCTTGACGATCCGCTGGGCGAGCCCTTCCACGACGGCGGTCTTGCCGACACCGGGCTCGCCGATGAGGACGGGATTGTTCTTGGTACGCCGGCTGAGCACCTGCACCACCCGGCGGATCTCCTGATCGCGCCCGATGACGGGATCGAGCTTGCCCTCGCGGGCCGCGGCGGTGAGGTCGGTGCCGAACTTCTCCAGCGCCTTGTACTGGCCCTCGGGGTCGGCGGTGGTCACGCGGCGCCCACCCCTCGCCTTGCGGAAGGCCTCCTGCAACTTCTTCGCACTGGCACCCTGCCCCTCCAGTACCTCACCGGTCGCGCCGCCCTTCGCGGCGATGCCGAGGAGCAGGTGCTCGGTGGAGAGGTACTCGTCCCCGAGGTCCTTGGCGCGTGCCTGGGCGTCGGCGACCACGGCGAGCATCTCACGGCTGGGTTGCGGCGGTGCGACCGTGGACCCGGTCACGCTGGGCAGCCCGCCGACGATGCGTTCGGCGCCGGAGCGTACGGCGGCCAGGTCGGCCTCGACGGCGGCGAGCAGGTCGGTGATGTTCTCGTTGTCTTGCCCCTGGAGCAGAGCCAGCAGCAGGTGGGCGGGGGTGAGGTCGGCGTTTCCCTCGGTCACGGCCCGGTTGCTGGCCGCGTTGATCGCGTCCCGGCTCCGGTTGGTCAGCTCGGCGTCCACGTTCTGGCTCTCCTCCGTGTCTCCATGTCTCCCAGTGCTGACTCACACAACGTACACAAAGTTGAGCCTATTTCACTCAAGAAATGACGGGGGAGGTTCTGTGTACGGCCATGCCGGGATGAGACCGATACGGGGCGAGACCCGGAAATGTCTCCACACATACGACAGCGGCGTCACCGTGTTCAGGTCACGGTGACGCCGCTGCCGGGGGGAAGCACCTGAGCGATTTGTTACGACGGGGGAATCGCGTCAGGCACTGCGGGGGGTGGCCGAGATGGTCCTGATGTCGGAGACCTCCGGCGGCGCGAGCCGGTGGTCCCGCTGGTCCAGGTTCACAAAAATCATTCCGTACCGAATGGCACACCGCACTGGCTGCGGCGCCCCCCGAGGCCGCCGCAGACACCGGTACGCCCGCACGTCACCGTCCTCGTCCAACGTGACGACGACCGGCTCGCCGAAGACGGTCACCATCAGGGAGTCACCGGAGTGGGGGATCGCGGTGACCAGGTCGATGAAGTGCCAGCCGGAGCGGTAGGCGGTGGCCATTTCTCGGCGGAAGGAGCGGTCGTCGGGTGGCGTCGTCATGTCAGGACCACGCACTGTCGTCAGTGAGAGCTTCTCCGGCCGGGGAGGCGGTCACCGCTTCCACTGACCAGGCGCTGTCCGCTCGGGCGTCACCCTTCGCCACGGAGAGGCCACTCAGTGTTCCGAAGGCCACAACGGCGGAGAAGGCGGCGACAAGCACCGAGCGAAGCATTCTCTTAGACATAGTCGGCTTCGTCCTCACTTGAAGGTCCCCTCTTCCCCCGTCGGATAAGACGATGGCTCATTCAGGCACGTCATGGCCACACAATCGGTGCATCATGTTCCTGCACGTTCAGGACCCTGGGGGGTGGAGATTTGACAACAAATCAGGCCAAAGCGACACATCCCCATGCAGTTACTGAACTGTGTGAGGAGGGGGCGCGCCTCTACGCGAACGCGCTGCGCACTGGACGTATTGCCCGCGCGGAGGCGGAACCCGTCCCCTGCCTGATGGAGTTCGCCCTCCTGCACCCCGACCCCGACGATGCCAACTGGCTCCTTCCCGTGGCACCCGCGGTCGCCCTCGCGCGGCGACTGAATCCGATCGAGCACGAGATATCCGAGCGGAGGCGGACGTCGATCGAACTGGCCGCGGCCTTCGAGCCCTTCATGGCGCTCAGCGCGCAGGGCGCGGCGCCGACCCACTCGATCACCGTGCTGGAGGGACTCGACCGCATCAACGCCGCCCTCGACCTGGCCACGGACCAGTGCCTGATCGAGATGCTCACGGTCCAGCCGAGCGCCCGGCACCCCGAACGTCGGCTCATCGAGGCACTGGGACGCGACCGGACCCTCATCGAGCGGGGCGTGCGGATCCGCACCCTCTACCAGCACACGGCGCGGTACAGCCCCGAGCGCCTGGCGTACGTGGACCAGTTCCCGAACGGGAAGGCCGAGTACCGCACCATCGACGAACTCGTCGAACGGCTCATCATCTGCGACGAGACCGTGGCCTTCATCCCCATCCGGGACGACCGCCAGGTCGCCCTGGAGATCCGGCACCCGGGTCTCGTCCGTTACCTGATCAAGGTGTTCGAGTTCATCTGGGGCCGCGCGGTGCCACTCACGGCCGGCGCACCCTACGAGACCGCCCCCGATGGCATCACCGACATCCAGCACTCCATAGCCAAGCTGCTTGTCGAAGGCCACGTCGACGAGGCCATCGCCCGCCGTCTGGGCATGAACGTCCGCACCTGCCGTGCCCACATCGCCAAACTGGCCCTGGCCCTGGGAAGCGGGAGCCGCGCTCAACTCGGCTACTTGATAGCCCAGTCGGGGATCCTGGAACAGGACCAGAACGGAATCGCGAATGAGGCCGGCCCGTGACGGGGGAGGCGCGTGACGCGAGGGGGGAGCGCCCGATCGAGCCGCACCTCGACCACGGTCCGGAGGAACTCTGTGCGGCGGGGACTGACCTCTACACACAAGCCCTGCGTGAAGGCCGGGTGCCCGCCCGGGAGGCCCTGGCGGTGCCCTGCCTGACCGACTACGGACTGCTGCAACCGACGGTGGGTGACCTCGACTGGCTCGAACCGGTCGCCCCTGCTGTCGCCCTGCACCGGATGCTGGACTCCTCGGCACAGCGTGTGGCCGCGGAGCGGCGGCGAGAAGCCCGGCTGGCCGCGACGTTCGAACCTCTCATGCTGGTCGACGGCCGCCGCACGGCCGGAGGGGACGCCGGGGCCGTTCGGGTCCTCAACGGAGTCCCGCAGATCAACCAGGCCATCAGCGAGGTCATGTCCGACGCGACGAGCGAGCTGCTGTGCATACAGCCCAACGCCCACTACGGTGACCGGCGCGGGGAAGTGGCCCAGACCCTGTCCCTGCGCCGGGACCAGGACATGCTCGACCGAGGCGCCCGCATCCGCACGCTCTACCAGCACACACAGCGCCATCTGCCGATGGTCAGGGCCCGCTATGAGCAGCTGCGCGGAGACGCCGAGGCACGCTCCCTGGACGAGGTGACGGACCGGCTCATCGTCGTCGACCGCAAGATCGCCTTCATCCCCGCCGACGGAGAAGCCACGCTGGCCCTGGAGGTCCGCCACCCCGCCCTCATCTCGTACTTCGTGACCACCTTCGAGCGCCTGTGGCGACTCGCCACGCCCATGCATCCCGAGACTGCTCAACGCCCGTCTCTGGGCGGCATCACGCCCCGCCAACGCACCATCGCGTCCCTCCTCGTCGAAGGCCACACCGACGCCGACATCGCCGAGCGGCTCGGCATGAACGTCCGTACCGCCCGTGTCCACATCGCCAAGCTCGCCGCCACCCTCGGCAGCGAGAGCCGGGCTCAGCTCGGGTATCTCATCGGGCAGTCGGGGATTCTTGACCGGGAAGGATGACGGGGGCGGGGACGCCCTGTGAGGTGGCGTCCAGGCCCGCCTGGGCTATGCGGACGCCCAGCTGGGTGCGGCTGGCCGCGCCCAGGGTCTCCGAGAGGCGGGCGATGTGCGCGCGGGCCGTGCGGACGCTTATGCCCAGGCGCTCCGCGATCACCGCGTCCTGGTGGCCCTCGGCCAGCAGCGCCGCGATGGACTGCTCGCGGTGCGAGATGCCCTCGATGCCGGTGTCGGGGAGGGCGGCGGAGAGCGGGATCGCGAGGCGCCAGAGGCGTTCGAAGACCGTGACGAGGTAGGCGACGATCGCGGGGTGGCGCAGTTCCAGGGCCATGGTGCGGTCGGTGTTGGCCGGGATGAAGGCGACCGTGCGGTCGAAGAGGATAAGACGGTCGATGACCTCGTCCAGGGTGCGGGCCTCCACCGCGTCGCCCATCAATTCCAGGTAGTTGAGCAGGCCCTGCCCGTGCCGGGCGACGTGCGTGTACAGGTCCCGCGTCCGCACCCCGCGCCCGCGCAACGCCAGCGCCCGGTGCAGCCCCTCCGACAGCTCCGCCTCACGCCGGATGCCGCCGGGCTGCACGGTCAGGACCTCCGTCGTGCACGCCTGCGTCGCCTCGTCCATCGCGGTCTGGATACGGGCCAGCCCGTCGAGGACCCGGATCGCCGAACTCTCCGCCCCGGCCGAGGAGTGGATGAGCCGGCCGAGCCCCGCGTACCACTCGAAGGCCTCCACCGCCGAGCCCACCCGCCGCTGACTCGCGCTGACCTCGTCGTGGACCCCGCGCAGCAGCCGCGTCATGACCTCCTGCGGCGAGGTCGGCACCAGCCAGTCCATGTCGTCGGGGTCGGGGTGCAGCAGGGCCAGTTCCAGGAGGCAGGGGACCGGTCCGGCGTCCTGGCGCGGCACCCGGCCGCGCCGTACGGCCCGGGAGTACACACGGTCCCCGGCCGCGCACAGCCGGTCGGCACCGTGCGGATGCTCCTGAGCCCCGTGCCCGGCCATCGCCCATCCCACCCCCGGTTCCGGCTCCTCCGCAGCGCAACTATGCGCGGCCGGGACCGGCTCCGCAACACGGCTCCACCGGGGGAGCGGGACGGAAAGTACCGGTTGCGGAGGGTATGACCGGGGCGTGGAACCAGGCCCGTACCGCGACTACTTCTTCAGCCCGATCTCCGCGCACGCGTCCGCGTACTTCGCCGTGCAGATGTCGCTGACCTTGTAGAAGCCCTCCGCGATCACCGTCTCGTCGATGTTGCCCTGGGTGAGGGCGACGACGGGGACGAGCTGGGCGGGGATGCCCTTGTGGGTGGGGCTGTCGACCTTGTCGCGGGCCAGCGCGTCGAACTGGATGTCCCGGCCCTGGACCCGCGCCACGGCCATCTCCGCGGCGTTCTCGGCCTCCTGCGGGTAGGACTTGTAGACGCTCATGTACTGCTCGCCGGTGACGATCCGCTGCACCGCGGAGAGTTCCGCGTCCTGGCCGGTGATCGGCGGCAGGTCGGTGACGCCCGCGTCCTCCAGGGCCTTGATGATGCCGCCCGCCATGCCGTCGTTGGCGGAGTAGACGCCGGCGATGTTGTTCTCGCCGATCTTCTCGATCGCCTCGGTCATGTTCGCCTCGGCGTTCTCCGGCTTCCAGTCCTTGGTGTCGAAGGACTGGGCGATCGTCACCTTGCCGTTCAGCTCGGCCATCGCACCGGCCTTGAACTGCTTGGCGTTCGGGTCGGTGGGCGAGCCGTTCATCATGACGATCTTGTCGGAGCTGTCCGCGCCGTCGCCGAGCGCGTCGATCAGGGAGCGGCCCTGGACCTCGCCGACCAGCTCGTTGTCGAAGGAGATGTAGGCGTCGATCGGGCCCTCGGCCAGCCGGTCGTAGGCGATGACCGGGATGCCCGCGTCCTTGGCCTTCTGCACGCTGGTCCCGATGGACTGCGCGTCGACCGCGTCCAGCACGATCACGTCGACCTTGTCGTCGATCATTTGCTGCATCTGCTCGGTCTGCTTCGCCCCGCTCGCCTCGGCGTTGGCGTACTTGACGTTGCCCGCGTCGTTCGTCAGCTCGCCGACCTTGGCCTTGAAGAAGGGGTAGTCGAACTGCTCGTAGCGCGTGTTCGCCTTCTCCGGCAGCAGCAGCCCCACGGTGATGTCGTTGCCCTTGGTCGGGCTCGCCTCGTCGCTGCTCTCCGTCGCGCCGAGCACGCCGCAGCCGGCCAGCACGAGGGACATCGAGGTGGCGGCCATGGTGATGGCGATACGGCGCATGTAAGGGCTCACTTCGGGGTGCGATTCGGGACGTGGGTACAGCAGTGCGACCCATGTGACTGAAAAGCCAACGCTTCACCCACCATCGGCGTCAAGGGAAACCACTTAACGAGATGGGCACAGTACGTTCCACTCGTCGGCGAAAGTTCTGCGAACAGTGTGCGGAGATCTTCCGGGAGCGCTCTCACGCCCTGATCACACATGCGTACACAACGCGCGGGCGACCATGGACGTCTGACGTACGAATCCTGTTACGTACCGACCACCCGTCAGCCACCGCACGGCGAAGGAAGACCTCATGACCCATGTCACGGAGGACCCGCGCTTCGGCGCCCTGACCGCCCGGCTGGACACCGGCCTCGGGGAGGTCACCGTCGAGGGCGACGCGCTGCCCCGCGTCGAGCTGTACCGCGCGGAGGGCACGGAGACCGACGAGCACATCCCCGTCGGCACCCGGGACGGCAGCCGGCCCACGCTGACCGTCGACGGCGAGGAGGCCGTGATCACCCCGGACTTCTCGGGTGACGGCAAGGGTCGCGGCCACGTGCGGGCCGAGTGGCGCGAGGACGCCGAGTGCGAGGCCCTGGAAGCGTCCCTCGGCTACGCGCCGGCCACCGCGTACGGCACCGGCGCCCAGTCGATGTGGCTGCTGGCCGTCGACGCGGCCGGCGACCTGCCTCCCGGCTGACGCCGACGCCGGCGTCAGTCCGACTGCTGCCGCTTCGGCCGCCACACCACCAGGGCACTGGTCTGCTGTACCTCCTGGTACGGGACCAGGTCACGGCGGTACGACGCGTGCACCGCCGCCTCGCGCTGGCGCATCGCCGTCGCCGCCCCGTCGAGGGCGTCGGCCATCTCCGCCACGCGGGCCTGGAGCGCGGCGACCTGGTTCTCCAGTTCGATGATGCGCTTGATTCCGGCCAGGTTGATGCCCTCGTCCTGCGACAGCTGCTGCACCGTGCGGAGCAGCTCGATGTCGCGGGCCGAGTAGCGCCGGCCGCGCCCGGCCGTGCGGTCCGGGGAGACCAGGCCGAGGCGGTCGTACTGGCGCAGGGTCTGCGGGTGCAGACCGGAGAGCTGGGCCGCCACCGAGATGACGTAGACCGGGGTCTCCTCGGTCAGTTCATACGGGTTGCGTCGACGACCGTCCATCCCCATCAAGCTCCCTTCGCGGCCTGGAACAACTCCGCCCGCGGATCCTCGTCCGCGGTCGCCTCGCGATACGCCTCCAGTGCGTCACGAGCCTTCCCCGTCAGGTCCTTCGGAACACTCACCTCGACGGTGACCAGAAGGTCGCCCCGGCTGCCGTCCTTGCGGACCGCGCCCTTGCCGCGGGCCCGCATGGTGCGCCCGTTGGGCGTGCCCGGGGGAAGCTTCAGCGTGACGGGCGGACCGCCCAGGGTCGGTACCCGGACCTCGCCGCCGAGAGCCGCCTCGGCGTAGGTGACCGGGACGGTGACCGTGAGGTTGTCGCCCCTGCGGCCGAAGACGGAGTGGTCCTTGACGTGCACGACCACGTACAGGTCGCCCGCCGGTCCGCCCCGCTCGCCCGGCGTGCCCTTGCCGCGCAGCCGGATGCGCTGCCCGTCCGACACCCCGGCCGGGATGCGGACCTGCATCGTCCGCGAGGACTTGGCGCGTCCGGAGCCCTTGCAGACGTCGCAGGGGTCCTCGGCGATCAGGCCGCGGCCCTTGCAGTCCGGGCACGGGTCGGTGAGCGAGAAGCCGCCGCCCGAGCCCCGCGCGACCTGGCCGGTGCCGACGCAGGTCGGGCACACGCGCGGTGTGCCGTTCTTGTCGCCGGTCCCCGAACAGGCCTTGCAGGGCGCCTGCGAGGACATCCGCAGCGGGACCGTGGCGCCCTCGATGGCCTCCGTGAAGCTCAGCGTGACCTCGGACTCGATGTCCTGGCCGCGCCTCGGCTGGGTCCGCGTGCCGGTGCCGGGACCGCCACCGGTGCGGTTGAACAGGCCGCCGAAGACGTCCCCGAGTCCGCCGCCGAAGCCGCCGGCGCCGCCCGCCTGGCCCCCGCCCTGGGCGCCGCCTCCGAAGAGGTCGCCCAGGTCGAAGTTGAAGGTGCCGCCGCCCGCGCCCGGCCCGGGGCGGAAACCGCCGTTACCGAAGAGGGCGCGGGCCTCGTCGTACTCCTTGCGCTTCTTGGGGTCACCGAGGATGTCGTTGGCCTCGGAGATCTCCTTGAAGCGCTCCTCCGCCCTGACATTCCCCTTGTTGGCGTCCGGGTGGTACTCGCGGGCGAGCTTCCGGTACGCCTTCTTGATCTCGGCCTCGGTGGCGTCCTTGGGGACGCCGAGGACCTTGTAGTAGTCCTTCTCGATGAAGTCCTTGGTGCTCATCCCCGACGTCCCTCCTTCCCGCTTCCGCTACTGACGTCAGCCCTCCTCCGGGCCACCGCTCTCCTTGTTCTCCGCGGAGTCGGGGCCGTCCTTGGCCTCGGTGCTCTCCTCGGCCGGCTTGACCGTCTGGGCGCCGGGCTGCGGCTCGGCGACGGCCACCCGCGCGGGGCGGATGGTGCGCTCGCCGATCCGGTACCCGGGCTGCAGGATCGCCACGCACGTCGTCTCGGTGACGTCCGGTGCGTAGGAGTGCATCAGGGCCTCGTGGATCGTCGGGTCGAAGGGCTCGCCCTCCTTGCCGAACTGCTGGAGGCCCATCTTGGCGATGACCGTCTCCAGCGACTCCGCGACGGACTTGAAGCCACCGACCAGCTCCCCGTGTTCCCGGGCGCGGCCGATGTCGTCCAGCATCGGGAGCAGCTCGGTCAGGAGGTTCGCGACGGCGACCTCCTTGACCGCGACGCGGTCCCGCTCCACGCGGCGGCGGTAGTTCTGGTACTCGGCCTGGAGCCGCTGGAGGTCCGCCGTGCGCTCGCTGAGCGCGGTGCGCACCTGGTCCAGCTGGGCCACCAGGCCCGCGTTCTCGCTCGCGTCCCCGGCCGGGGCCGCGCCCTCCTCCGAAGAGGGGGCGGCGGCCTTCGGCTCGGCGTCGTCAGGGCTGGCGCCGGAGGGGACGTCGGGCTTCTCGTCGAAGCCCGGAGTCTCCTCCGTCACGCGGCACCGTCCTTGCGCTCGTCGTCCACGATCTCGGCGTCGACGACGTCGTCGTCGGCCTTGTCGCCGTCACCGGCGGTGGCACCGGCGCCCGGGGCCTCGCCGCCGGCGGCCTGCGCACCCTGGGCGTCGGCGTACATGGCCTGGCCCAGCTTCTGCGAGACGGCGGCGACCTTCTCCGTGGCGGTACGGATCTCGGAGGTGTCCTCGCCCTTGAGCTTCTCCTTCAGCTCGGCGACGGACTCCTCGACCTCGGTCTTGACCTCGCCCGGGACCTTGTCCTCGTTGTCCTTGAGGAACTTCTCGGTCTGGTAGACGAGCTGCTCGCCCTGGTTGCGGGACTCGGCGGCCTCGCGGCGGGCGTGGTCCTCCTCCGCGTACTTCTCGGCCTCCTGGCGCATCCGGTCGACCTCGTCCTTCGGCAGCGAGGAGCCGCCGGTGACGGTCATCTTCTGCTCCTTGCCCGTGCCCAGGTCCTTCGCGGTCACGTGCATGATGCCGTTGGCGTCGATGTCGAAGGCGACCTCGATCTGCGGGACGCCGCGGGGCGCCGGCGGCAGACCGGTCAGCTCGAACATCCCGAGCTTCTTGTTGTACGCCGCGATCTCGCGCTCGCCCTGGTAGACCTGGATCTGCACGGAGGGCTGGTTGTCCTCGGCGGTGGTGAAGATCTCCGAACGCTTGGTCGGGATCGTCGTGTTCCGCTCGATCAGCTTGGTCATGATGCCGCCCTTGGTCTCGATACCGAGGGACAGCGGGGTGACGTCGAGGAGCAGGACGTCCTTGACCTCGCCCTTGAGGACACCGGCCTGCAGGGCGGCGCCGATGGCGACGACCTCGTCCGGGTTGACGCCCTTGTTGGCGTCCTTGCCGCCGGTCAGCTCCTTGACCAGCTCGGCGACCGCGGGCATACGGGTCGAGCCACCGACGAGAACGACGTGGTCGATCTCGGACAGCTGGATGCCCGCGTCCTTGATGACGTTGTGGAACGGCGTCTTGCAGCGCTCCAGGAGGTCGGTCGTCAGCTGCTGGAACTGGGCCCGGGTGAGCTTCTCGTCCAGGTGCAGCGGGCCCTCGGCGGACGCGGTGATGTAGGGCAGGTTGATCGAGGTCTCGGTGGACGAGGACAGCTCGATCTTGGCCTTCTCGGCGGCCTCGCGGAGGCGCTGGAGGGCCATCTTGTCCTTGGACAGGTCCACGCCGTGGCCGGACTGGAACTGCTTCACCAGGTAGTCGACGACGCGCTGGTCCCAGTCGTCACCACCGAGGTGGTTGTCACCGTTGGTGGCCTTCACCTCGACGACGCCGTCGCCGATCTCCAGCAGCGAGACGTCGAAGGTGCCGCCACCGAGGTCGAAGACGAGGATGATCTGCTCGTCCTTGTCGAGGCCGTACGCCAGCGCGGCGGCCGTCGGCTCGTTGACGATCCGCAGGACGTTCAGGCCCGCGATCTCACCGGCCTCCTTGGTGGACTGGCGCTCGGCGTCGTTGAAGTACGCCGGGACGGTGATGACCGCGTCGGTCACCTTCTCGCCCAGGTAGGACTCGGCGTCCCGCTTCAGCTTCTGCAGCACGAAGGCGCTGATCTGCTGCGGGTTGAAGTCCTTGCCGTCCAGGTTGATCTTCCAGTCGGTGCCCATGTGGCGCTTGACCGACCGGATGGTCCTGTCGACGTTCGTGACCGCCTGGCGCTTGGCCACCTCGCCGACCAGCACCTCGCCGTTCTTGGCGAAGGCGACGACGGACGGCGTGGTCCTGGCGCCTTCGGCGTTGGCAATGACGGTGGGCTCGCCGCCCTCCAGAACGCTGACGACGGAATTAGTCGTGCCCAGGTCGATGCCGACCGCACGTGCCATGGTGAATAACCTCCAGCTGACTTGAGTGGAACAGGCTCAAGTGTGCATGACGGCTTTCGTGCGGTCAACAGAGGTGAGTCGAGCCGACTCAACTCTTATCCGTTCCTTACACGCAATGGAGCGCTGACCTGCGCTTCTTCGGTGCGTCTGGCCTGACGGACCGGGAACATCGCCCCTCGGGAGGATGCACCCCTAGGGGGTCCGACCGCCTCGGGAGGCACCTGGGACTCCGTGCGCGGCCGCCGCACCCGCGCCTGCGGCCGACCGGGCGCCAGTCCCCGCGCCTGCGGCCGGCCGTTCGCCTGCCCCTGCTGCGCCCCTGCCGCCCCTGCCCCGTGCCGCGGCCCGTACACCCGCACCCGCAGCAGTCCCGCCAGCGCGGCGACCGCACCGCCCGCCACCCACCACACCGCCGTCCCGTCCAGCCGGCCGGTGTGCACGAGCACGCCCACGAGCACCGCGCCGCACGAGGCACCGCCGACGACCACTGCGGCGCCCTGCGGAGTGAGCCCGAGCCGGCGCAGCCGGTGGGCGAGATGGTCGGGCCCGCCCCGCAGCGGGGGCCGCCCGGCCAGCCGGCGTGAGAGCAGGACGAGTACGACGTCCAGGCAGGCCGGCACGGTCAGCGCGAACAGCACCGCCGCACCGCTCGCGGGCGCGTGCCCCACGCGGGTGAACACGGCGGCCCCGGCCAGCAGGAACCCCGCGAAGAGCGCCCCGCACGCACCGACCGCGATCCGCGCGGGATGCCAGTTGTGCAGCAGCAGCCCGGTCAGCGCGGCGGCCAGCGCGAGCAGCGCCACCGCCAGCCCGTCCCGCAGCTCCGCCGCGGCGCAGGCGGCGACCCCGAAGGCGGTCACGACCCCCACCGTGCCGGCCACCCCGTCGGCGTGGTCGAGCCCTCGGAAGGCGGTGGCGACCAGTGTGATCCATCCCACGGCGAGCGCCCCGGCCACCGGCCCCGTCTCGCCGTACGGCACCACGCACGCCGCCGCGACGGCCGTACCGGCGACCACCCAGCGCCGGCGCAGCCGCCAGACGTCGGTGGCGAGGCCGAGGGCGCCGACGGCGGACGCGCCCAGGAGCAGCCGGCCGGCCGCGGAGCCGAGCGGCACGACGCCGGTCCAGTCCCCGGCCCACGCGACCAGCGCGGTGACGAGGGTGACGGCCACCCCACCGGAGAGCGGGACCGGCCGATGCCGGCGCCGGTCGACGAGGGCGAGGGAGAGGGCGGGTGCGCGCAGCAGCGCGGCGAGGAGGGCGGCGAGGAGGAAGGAGGCGGTGGCGGCGGCGATCCCGTAGAGCACGGAGATAAGCTATGCCGAATATCACGTTTTGCTATGAATTGCGCGGCTGCTACGGCGTGGCGCCGGGCGGGCGGGCGGCTCGGCGACCAGCCCCGGCGAGCAGCCCGGCGACCGGGCCGGCGACCGGGCCGGCGACCGGGCCGGCGACCGGGCCGGCGGTCAGGGTTGCCTCAGCGACGCAGATCACCGCACGTCCGACTACAGTGCGGCGGAGGATCGGGGTAGTCTCGGACGGACTGAATAAGTTACCGCTTAGTAATATCGATCCCCTCGCAACCTCGCAGGCCCGAGGAGCCCCCAAATGCAACTCGCCGCGATCATCGTGTCGCTGGTCCTGATCGTGGTCGGCGTGGCACTGTTCGGCCGCGCCGTCCTGCAGATCCTCACCTACATGCGGCTGGGTCAGCCGGTGCCGGCCGGCACGCGGACCGACGATCCCGCAGCGCGCACCGTCACCGTGGCCCGGGAGTTCCTCGGCCACACCCGGATGAACCGCTGGGGCATCGTCGGTGTGGCGCACTGGTTCGTGGCGGTGGGCTTCTTCTCCCTGCTGCTGACGATCGTCAACGCGGTCGGGCAGCTCTTCGAGGCGGACTGGATCCTGCCGGTCATCGGCGACTGGGCGCCGTACAACGTCTTCGTCGAGTTCATCGGCACCATGACGGTGCTCGGCATCCTCGTCCTGATCGTGATCCGCCAGCTGAGCAGGCCGGACAAGCCGGGCCGCAAGTCCCGCTTCGCCGGCTCCAACTTCGGGCAGGCGTACTTCGTCGAGGCCGTCATCCTCATCGTCGGCGTCTGCATCTTCATGCTGCACGCGCTGGAGGGCGCCCTCCACCACGTCGCCGGCTACGAGGCGTCGTTCTTCATCTCGTACCCGGTCGTCTCCGCGCTCGGGGACCTGGACGTCTCCACCCTCCAGAACCTCGTCTACCTCTTCGCCGGCCTGAAGATCGCGACTTCGTTCATCTGGATGATCACCGTCGCCCTGAAGACCGACATGGGCGTCGCCTGGCACCGCTTCCTGGCCTTCCCGAACATCTGGTTCAAGCGCGACGCGAAGGGCGGCACCGCGCTGGGCGCCCTGCTGCCGATGACGTCGGGCGGCAAGGCGATCGACTTCACCGACCCCGGCGACGACGACGTCTTCGGCGTCTCCCAGGTCGAGCAGTTCTCCTGGAAGGGCCTGCTGGACTTCTCCACCTGCACCGAGTGCGGCCGCTGCCAGTCGCAGTGCCCCGCCTGGAACACCGGCAAGCCGCTCTCCCCCAAGCTCCTGATCATGTCCCTGCGCGACCACGCGCACGCCAAGGCCCCCTACCTGCTGGCCGGCGGCGGCAAGACCATGGAGGGCGAGGAGAAGGCGTCCGAGGAGCAGCTGGCGGGCGTCCCCGCGGCGGCCCTCGCCGAGGCCGAGCGCCCGCTGATCGGCACGCTGGAGGAGAACGGCGTCATCGACCCGGACGTCCTGTGGTCCTGCACCACCTGCGGCGCCTGCGTCGAGCAGTGCCCGGTGGACATCGAGCACGTCGACCACATCGTCGACATGCGCCGCTACCAGGTCATGATCGAATCCGCGTTCCCGTCCGAGGCGGGCACGATGCTCAAGAACCTGGAGAAGAAGGGCAACCCCTGGGGCCTGGCCAAGAAGCAGCGCCTGGAGTGGCTCAAGGAGCTCGACTTCGAGGTCCCGGTCGTCGGCAAGGACATCGAGGACCTCACCGAGGTCGAGTACCTCTACTGGGTCGGCTGCGCCGGCGCCCTGGAGGACCGCGCCAAGAAGACCACCAAGGCCTTCGCCGAGCTGCTGCACATCGCGGGCGTGAAGTTCGCGATCATGGGCGGCGACGAGAAGTGCACCGGTGACTCGGCACGGCGCCTGGGCAACGAGCCGTTGTTCCAGGAGCTGGGCATGGAGAACGTCATGTCCCTCAACGCCGCCTTCGGCGAGGAGATGGACGACGACGGCAAGGTCACCGAAGAGTCGAAGAAGCCCAAGTCGGCCAAGAAGATCGTCGCCACCTGCCCGCACTGCCTCAACACCCTGGGCAACGAGTACCCGCAGCTCGGCGGCGACTACGAGGTCATCCACCACACCCAGCTGCTCCAGCACCTCGTCGACGAGGGCAAGCTGCTCCCGGTCACGCCGGTCGAGGGCATCATCACGTACCACGACCCGTGCTACCTGGGCCGCCACAACAAGATCTACACGCCGCCGCGCGAGATCATCGCCGCCGTCCCGGGCGTCCGCAACGAGGAGATGCACCGCCACAAGGAGCGCGGCTTCTGCTGCGGCGCCGGCGGCGCGCGGATGTGGATGGAGGAGCGGATCGGCAAGCGCATCAACAACGAGCGCGTCGACGAGGCCCTGTCCCTCAACCCGGACATCGTCTCCACCGCCTGCCCGTTCTGCCTCGTCATGCTGACCGACTCGGTCAACGGCAAGAAGAACGATGGCAAGGCCAAGGAGTCCATCCAGGTCGTGGACGTCGCCCAGCTCCTGCTGGACTCCGTGAAGCCCCCGGCCGACCCGGCGGGCGAGCCGGAGGCGGAGAGCGAGCCGACGCCGGAGCCGGTGAAGTAGCCGCCCGGCAGTCCCTTCCGCCGACACCCCCTGGTCCCGTCCGGACCGGGGGGTGTCGCCGTTCACCGGCGGTGTCGCCGTTCCCCGGGGGTGTCGCCATGCACCGGGGTGTCGCCGTTCGTCGAACGCGTGCATCATTACTCGGTCGTTGTGAGTGACACGGATTCAGACGGACGGGGTGAATGGTGCGCGTGCGAAGAAGCACCCAGGTCGGCACGGCGGCCGTCGGCTGCATGCTGCTGCTCGGCGCCTGCGGCCAAGGCGGCCCGGCGCCCGCCACCAAGGACGCCGAACCCACCCCCGTACGAGCGGCCCAGGCCCCCGCCGCGCTGCCCGTCCCGCGCGGCGACGGCAGTGAGGTCCCCGACGACTTCAACGGCGACGGCCACCGCGACCTCGTCCTCGACGACCTGGTCAAGGCGCAGAGCCACGCCGACGACGCGGGAATCGGCATCGTCTACGGCTCGTCCCGTGGACTGGTCCCGGGCGCACGGCAGTTGCTCACCCCGGCGAAGTACGCCGCACCCACGGACGGACAGACACCGGCCGTCTTCGAGGTGGAGGCGACCTGCGACCTCGACGGCGACGGCTTCACCGACCTGGTGGTCACCACCGACCCGCCCTACGACGGCCAGGGCCGCCCCCCGGTCCCGCTCCAGCTCCTCTTCGGCTCCCCGACCGGACCGGCGGCCCGCGCGGTCCCGCTGAACGTCCCCGACAAGGCCCGCTTCGGCAACGACTGGCCCGAGCGTCCGGTCTGCGGCGACTTCGACGGCGACGGCGCCGAGGACCTGGTCGTGCACGCCTCGGCCGGTCACCTCAGCTATCTGCGGGGCCCCTTCACGCGCAAGGGCGCCCCGCGGAAGGCCGGCGCGCCCGTCCTCTCCCCCGGCGAGGTGCCGACCGGCCCCGCCGCCGACGTGAACCGCGACGGGTACGACGACCTGGTCGTCCGCGCCTCCGCGGGCCCCGGCGCCGCGTCCCTCGTCCTCGGCGGCCCCGCCGGCCCCACCCGCACCGGCGTCACCCTCCCCGCGGGCACCGACGTCGCCCTCGGCTCCTTCGGGCGGGGCAAGGCGCTGGACGCGGCGGTGGGCGGCCCGGACGGCACGGCCCTGCGCTTCGACCTGCCCGCCCCCCGGCGGGGCACCCTCGACACCCCCGGCACCCAGCTCGACGCCGCCGACTTCGACGGCGACGGTCTGATGGAGCTGGTCACCGGCGACTCCGGCGTACGCGTCCTCCCGGGCGGTGGGACGGGCCCGACGACGCGGGGCGCGGTCACGGTGAAGCCCGCCGCCGAGGGGACGACGCGGGTGCTGACCGCGGGCGACTTCGACGGCGACGGAAAGGCGGACCTGGTCGTGCGGACGTACCAGGGCGACACGAAGGACACGGTCGAGGTCCACCGGGGCGCGGCGAAGGGGCTGGTGACGACGGAGGCCGCGGTCACCTTCTCGACCTCGCAGTTCCTGACCCCCTAGGGGCCGGGCGGACGGGCCCCCTGGTCAGGGCGTCGGCCCTCCCCTGCCCCCCTCGGGGACACCCGTACGGGATGTCACAGCTCGGCGGCAAAGGGTCCCCCGAATGGCCGGGCCCCGCACGTCACTCTCCGGGACCAGGTACGTTCGAAGGCGTGGCTGGATTCAGGATCGGACGCGGCCGGGACAACGGCGCTCCAAACGCGCGACCGCAACGCCCACCGTACGGACAGCAGGCGCCCCAGGGACCGCCGTACGGCGGCCAGGCGGCGCCTCGGCAACCGTACCCGCAGCAGCCGTACGGGGGTGGCGGACCCGGGCCGGGCGGCTCGCCGTGGCCCCAGGCACACGGCGGCGGCCACGGCGAGCCGGAGTACTTCGGCGACGGCGGCCACCACCCGGGCCCGCACGGTGGCCAGGCCCCGTACGACCCGTACGCGGCCAACAACCCGGGCCACACCCAGGCGTTCTCGGTCGACGACCCCTACAACCAGGGCGACACCTACCGCGCCGGCTCCGCCTCGGCGCCCGGCCCGGCCGGCCCGCGCCTGCACTGGAAGGACCTGCTGAGGGGCGTCGTCCTCGCCCCCAACCAGACCTTCCTCCAGATGCGGGACTACGCGATGTGGGCCCCGGCGCTCATCGTGACGTTCCTCTACGGTCTGCTGGCGGTCTTCGGCTTCGACGGCGCCCGCGAGGAGGCGATCAACGCCACCCTCTCCAACGCGATTCCGATCGTCCTGACCACGGCGGTGGCGCTGGTGCTGAGCGCCTTCGTCCTGGGCGTGGTCACCCACACCCTGGCCCGCCAGCTCGGCGGCGACGGCGCGTGGCAGCCCACGGTCGGCCTCTCCATGCTGATCATGTCCCTCACGGACGCCCCCCGCCTGGTAGTCGCGATGTTCGTCGGCGGCGACGCGCCCTTCGTCCAGATCCTCGGCTGGGCCACCTGGATCGCGGCCGGCGCCCTCCTGACCCTGATGGTCACCCGCTCCCACGACCTGCCCTGGCCGAAGGCGCTGGGCGCGTCGGCGATCCAGCTGATCGCACTGCTGTCGATCGTGAAGCTGGGCACGTTCTAGTCGCTCCGCCCATGGGTAGGGGGCCCCCCCCGGTTTGGGGGGGGCGGCACCGCCGCCCCCGCCCCACCGCGCCCGGGCGGAGGGGGGCCACCCGCCCCGCCGCCGCCCCCGCGAGCCCCGGCGGGGGGCCCCCCCACCCCCCCCCCCCCCCC